>CALGEE010000078.1 GCA_937881525.1 uncultured Sphingomonadales bacterium
GGACAAAGCTGACTAGATCCTTCAAGATGCCAATGGCCGCTTTATCTTGGTCGCAACGGCAACGGCCGATAAGCGGCTATTCGCTTCAGTTGCAAGTTATCAATGTTAACGTAGCAAAAAGCTGACGTTCTTGGTTGTCGGACCCTCATCAGGCACGTGTCGATCAAAGAACGGTTTGAGATGTCCTAAGCATTTGTCTGGCTTTTTCAATTATAGGTGTGTCAACCATCTGCCCGTCCATCAAGACCGCCGCACCGTCTGCTGCCTCGTTGGCGTGCATGACCCGTCGGGCCCAATCAAGCTGGTCATGGGACGGAGCAAAGGCACCCTTGATGGTGCTTATCTGATTAGGATGAATAGCCAGTTTGCCACCAAACCCCAGTTGGCGGGCATAACTTGCGTCGGCCATCACTTGCTCTTGTTCATTTACCGAAACGGTGACGCCATCGATGGGCGAGGGCAGGCCAAAGGCGCGCGAATATGTCACTAAAGACGAGCGCGCCAACAGTAGAGCCTCTGCGGTCTCGTCGCAGCCGACATCCAGTGAGTAGTCGATTGATCCAAAGGCCAGCTGGCACGTCGCCTGCGCCTGACAGATGTCAGGTAGCCCAACAATACCGCGGGCGGTTTCGACCAAAGCGATGACAGGAATATCAGGCCCGATTTGCTCAATATCTGCGGCAGTTTCGGATTTGGGCAACATGACACCCATGCCCTCAACCCTGCGGACCAACTCCATATCGGCGTAAAACCAGTCAGACGTGACGGCATTGACACGTATAAAGCAAGGGACCGGAAGGTCTGCCAAATAGTCTGCCAGTCCCGCGCGCGCCAAGTCTTTGTCGGCCACGGCCACGGCATCTTCGAGGTCGACTATGATGGCGTCAGCGCCACTGTTTGCAGCCTTGGCTATACGCTCGGGGCGCGTTGCTGGCACAAAAAGGGGCGCAACCGCTGGAGAGAATTTCACGGCCATTTACGCGGCCGGCCGGGCTTTGGCGTAATTCGGGCTTTGGACCGTGCCTGAATCAAACAGCTGTGCGATCTCAACATCTGGCAGGCCCACGACATCGCCCAGGATCTCCTCTGTATGCATCCCAAGTGTGGGGGCGGGTACAGGCTCTTCCCTTTCAAACTGCGAGAAATTCAGCGGAGAGCCAGGCACAAGAAATTTGCCAAGACCGGGTGTTTCGATGTCTGAAAAAATCGGGTTGTCAGTTGATAGGTCAGGATCCTGTGCAAGCGCACTTTCAAAGTCACGAAACACCGACCATGTCAGACTGTTGTCATCAAACAAGGTGCCAATCTCGGCACTAGAGCGTTGGGCGAACCACGGCCGCAGAACTTCGGTAATGGCATCGCGATGCATGTACCGTTGTCCTTCGTCTGCAAAATTTGCACCAAGGCTGGCGGCAAGTTGGTCTATTCGCGCGCCCATACCGGTGACCTTCACGATGCCCTGCCATTGACGCTTTGTCAGCCCGATGACCATCACACGTTCACCGTCCGCACAGATGAAGTCTTGTCCATAGGCCCCGTAAAGAGCGTTGCCGGACTTTCCCCGTTTTGCCCCACCGGTGGCCGCATCCCCGATGATGCCAAGATTACCTAACATTGCAGCGGCGACGTCCTTCAACGAAAACTCAACATCTTGGCCCTCGCCTGTGCGCAGACGGTGCCGCTCGGCGGCCAAAAGGCCCGAGACCATCATTTGTCCCGCGATACAATCCCAAGCCGGCAGCGCATGCGCCACGGGATCGGTTGACCCCGCCGGACCCGTAATCGCCGGAAACCCAAGGGCAGGATTTACCGTGTAATCAACCGCAGGACGCCCATGCCGGTCGCCTTTCAGCGCCACCATGATCAAGTCTTTGCGACGTTTGGACAACGTCTCATGATCCATCCAGCCGCGCACTTTTAGGTTTGTCATGAACATTCCCGCACCCTCGCCGGGGGCAGTGATAATTTCCGTCACCAATTCCCGCCCACGATCTGATCGCATGTCGACAGCGATTGACCGCTTGCCCTTGTTCATTCCCGCCCAAAAATGGCTCAACCCATTGGGCGCAACCGGCCAGCGTGTGGCATCGAGGCCCCCACCGAGCCGGTCAAACCGGATTACATCGGCGCCCATTTGCGCCAGCGTCATGCCCGCAAGTGGGACAGCGACAAAGGCGGAGCCTTCAACAACCCGCATGCCATTCAAAACTCCAGCCATCTCACTTTTCCTCCCAGATTGTGGTTGCTTGCATCCCTTGGTGACCGTCGACCAACCCGGTGCAAAGTTTCATGCCATCCTCGGTGGTCTCTCCAAACAGGTGCATGTCGTCAAAATGGAACATCGGATGAATGCCCCGAAACTGAAATTGACGCACGTCGCGACCGCTGTGCCGGATTGCTGCCCGCAGCAGCAACATCGCCTGCAAAGGCCCATGCACCACCAGCCCTGGGTACTTTTCGACGGATTTGGCGTAGGGCAAATCGTAGTGAATGCGGTGCGCGTTGAACGTGATTGCCGAGAACCGGAACAAGAGAGGCTCTGTCACGGCGACGGCTTCGATCATATCGGGTGTCGATGGGACCGGTTTTGGCTTTGGCGGTACAAAAACTTGCGGGATATTGAGATAGACAATGTCTTGGGTTTCTTCGACGCATAGCCGATCATCTTCAAAGATGGCATGGGCAAGGCTTACAAACAGCATCGGGCCATTTGCCCCTTCTTTCTCTGTGATCGACTTGATTTCAGAGTGCCGCGTCAGGCGCGCACCAATATGAAGCGGCGCGTGAAATGTAAGCGTCCCGCCCGCCCACATCCGTCGTTCCAAATGAACGGGCGGCAAAAAGCCCCCGAGCTTTGGGTGACCGTCATTGGATAGCTCCGTGGTGTCGACATTCGGGGTGAAGGCGCACCAATGGGACAACAATGGCATAACAGCACCTGCCCGACCCGCGTCAAATCCGACTGTCGCCGCATGACGCGCGGCCGCGCTTTCATCGAAGACAGCGTGATCTTGCTGGGTCCGCCCGATCCATTGTGTGAAGTCAGTTTTTAAAATTGTCTGCACCCCCTCCAAGAGTTCACCCAGCACTCCATACAACCGATAAGTTCAAAAATCAAATGATTATAATAACTTAAATGGATACATTGGTATGCAATCAATCGATATATTGCGCTGCAGCATGGCTAACGAGCCGGAAACAATTGTAAAGTTGCAGAGGCTGCAGGTGCAGCAAAGACCGATAATTTATTGGGATCGGTCACACTCAAGAACCGCGTTCTTCAAGAAACGAAGTGAGGTGCCCTGGGTCAATTTGCCAAGCAACAAGCCGCGAAACGAATGGCGGTTTTAGGAAAGCCGCGTTGCAGTGCGTTACCTCACCACCGATATCCGCGAAGAGCCATGACTTTAAAGATAACTTAGTGATTTCCTCGAAACCGAACTTTCGCTGCGGCACAGAAAGTCGACAGGTTGGGCTCTTAGCAGTCATTCGCTGCACCTTACCCAAAGGTCCGCTAAGGCCTGATTGCTAAAGCAACTCCACCGCCTCGCTCAATTGCTCAGAGTTCACATCTATGTATCTTTGTGTCGTGGATATATGGGAGTGTCCGGCAAGAGCAGCAAGCAAGCGCACGCCTACACCCTTGTTGGCCAAACGGGTAATATATGTCCTGCGACCTGAATGAC
>CALGEE010000079.1 GCA_937881525.1 uncultured Sphingomonadales bacterium
GCTTTATCCATATTCGCCCATCAAGTCACTTGTCCACCTTTTCGCACGTGGCAGTGTCGGCTCGGGTGAGGGATGAGGCAAATGAGCGTTCGACGCAAAAGACGCGACCGGCCCGCAGAGGATGCTGCCGGTCCGCAGGTGCCAGACCTTGCAACCAAGGGCGGGCGTCTGGCAATCCTAGACGACACTGAGATGGCGCGCATCCACGAAGTCTCAGTGACCTTGTTAGCAGAGTTCGGAATGAGCGATGCCCCGCCTATTGTGGCAGAGTTGGTCTGTGCGGCTGGCGGCCGCATGACCGAAGAGCAGCGCCTGACCTTTCCACCCGATCTTGTGGCCCGCGCCTTGGCGGGCCTACGTCGTGACGTCGCTTTGTGCGGGCGCTTACCCGAGCACGACATGGCCTTGGGGGACGGCGCGGTGCATGTCGGCTCTGGCGGTGCGGCACCGATGATCTTGAACATCGACAGCGATACTTACCGTGAGACGACACTGGGTGATCTCTATGATGCAGCGCGGCTGGTGGATGCCTTGCCGCATGTACAGTTTTTTGCGCGTTCGGTGGTGGCGCGTGACATGGATACCGACAGCTTGCTGGACATCAACACCTGCTATGCTGCGCTGGCAGGCACGACCAAACATGTCTTTGTCAGCGCTGCATTTCCTGAACATGTCGCCGATATCGCAAAAATGTGCCACATCGTGGCAGGAGGACGGGAAGCATTCGCGGCCCGTCCCTTCTTGTCGTTGAACATCAACCATGTGGCGCCGCCAATGCGCTTTTCACCAGATGCGGCCGAGGTGCTCGTCGCCGCCGCCCGCGCGGGTTTGCCATGTATGGTAAATACCTTCGGACAGATGGGTGCGTCGAGCCCGGTCACGGTGGCTGGATGCTTGGCGCAGAGCAATGCCGAAACGCTGGCCGGGATGATCGTGGCATGGCTGGCCAATCCAGACGTTCATGCGGTCTATGGCGCACGCCCGATGGTCACCGATCTGCGCTCAGGCGGGATGGCCGGAGGGAGCGGCGAACAGGCCCTTCTCACCGCCGCGGCAACACAGTTGGCACGGTTCCTCGGCTTGCCGAATTCGACCATCGCCGGGGCGACCGACAGCAAGATCCCCGATGCGCAGGCTGGTTATGAAAAGGCCTTGTCAATCACCATGGCGGCACATGCGGGGGCCAACTTGATCACCCAGACCGCAGGGATGCAGGCGGGCTTGATGGGCGCGTCGATGGAGGCCTATGTCATCGATAACGATATGTTGGGCGCGATCCGGCGCAGTCTTGCCCCAGTCGAGATCAGCCTCGACACCTTATGCGCGACGATGATCGCAAAAACGATCCGCAGCGACGGCCATTTCCTGGGTCATCCCCAGACCTTTGACCGGATGAAATCCGACTTTCTTTATCCCGGTCTGGCCGACCGCCGCTCGATCGCGGATTGGCAGGCGTCCGGCGCGCGTGACATCAGGGTGCAGGCAAAGGAACTGGCAACCGAGATATTGGCCGGGCATTTCCCCCAAACGCTTGCACCGGCTGTGGATGCCACCTTGCGTGAGACATTCGATATCCGCCTTCCGGTCGCGCGGATGACCAAGCCATGAAGATCGCGATCTATGGAACCGGCGCGATGGGGTCCGTCTATGCCGGCCTTTTCAAGGAAGCCGGTCACGAGGTCTGGGCCGTTGATCCTTGGGACGCCCATGTCGCAGCGATTTCCGCCGATGGGCTGCAACTGGACGGGGCAAGCGGCGACCGACGTATCTTGGGCATCCATGCGACAACAGAGATCGCCGAGGTCGGGGGTGCCGATCTTGTCGTCATCGCGACCAAGGCGGCCGGTGTCGCGTCCGCCGCACGGGCCATCGCACCACAGATGACAAGCGAAACCCTTGTTCTGACGATCCAGAACGGTTTGGGCGCGGCTGACCGCATCGCGGCCCACATGGCGATGGACAATGTCCTTTTAGGGGTGGCGGATGGCTTTGGTGCCTCGCTCAAGGGGCCGGGGCATGCACATCATAATGCGATGAACCTCGTTCGGATCGGAGAGATCGCGGGCGGGCCGAGCGCGCGCGCCGAAGCGCTGGCCACCTTGTGGCGCGCGGCGGGCTTCAAGGCCCAAGCCTTTGACGACATCCAACAGTTGATCTGGGAAAAATTCCTTTGCAACGTCACTTTTAGCGCCCCTTGCACCGTCTTCGACATGACAGTTGGTGAGTTACAGGCACATCCCGAACGCTGGGCCATTGCCTTGGGCGCCATGCGCGAGGCCTATGCCATCGCACGCGCGAAAAATATCAATCTGACCTTCGATGATCCGGTGGCCTATGTGACCGCTTTCGGCGCACGCATGCCTGCGGCACGCCCATCGATGTTGCTCGACCATCGGGCCAGACGCCTGTCGGAACTCGACGCGATCAACGGGCAAGTGCCCGAACTTGGGCGCGCCCTCGGCATCGCCACGCCTTTTAATGACACCTTGGTGGCGATTTTGCGTCAACGCGAAGCAGCATTTGAACGAACCTCGGCATGAAGCTGGTAAGTTTCCTGTACGATGGGCAACCGGGCTATGGCACCACTGACGGCGTTACAATCCGCTCAGCAAGCGCGGCGATGCGCGCACGCTGCCCCGACCTGCGCGCCGTGCTGTCGCAAGATGCGCTTGGCGCGCTTGCCGCCGATCCAGATGCAACCAGCGTGCCGCTCACCGCGGTCATCATGCGCCCGCCTATCCCCAACCCGTCGCGGATTTTATGTGTTGGGCTGAACTACCGCAAACCCTATCCCGTAGATGGCGTCGCGCCGCCCGACCCCGAAAACATCATTCTCTTTGGCAAGGAGCGGCAGGCCCTCGTAGGTCATGGCGTGGCCATCCAGATCCCTTTCGGCGCACCGGCTGACAGCTTTGACTACGAGGGCGAGATCGCGATTGTGATCGGCCGTAAAGGGCGCAATGTGCCAATAGAACACGCCATGCACCTTGTCGCAGGCTACAGCGCCTTCAACGATGGGTCAGTGCGCGCTTGGCAAAAGCACAGCATCCATGCCGGCAAGAACTTTGAGCGTTCCGGATCATGGGGACCATGGATCACCACTGCAGACGAGATCGCCGACCCGCAGGCGTTGGAACTTTCGACCCGGCTGAACGGCGATTTGGTCCAGAACGCGCTGGCCGCCGAGATGATCTATACGATCGCTGAACAAATCGCCTATGCCTCGCAGATCACAACGCTTGAACCCGGCGACGTCATCGCCACCGGCTCACCTGACGGCACCGGGGGCAGCCGCACCCCAAGGCGGTTCTTGCGCGCGGGTGATCGGCTCGAGGTGTCGGTCAGCGGTGTTGGGACGCTGGTCAACGACGTCGGCGGCTTTGATTGATTCCCCAGCAAAAGAGGGCGGCAAGGCTTCGACTTCAGTCCTTTAGCAGGCCACGGGCGATCACAAGTTTCATGATCTCGTTGGTCCCGGCATAGATGCGTTCGATCCGGTTGTCGCGATACATGCGTTCCAGCGGATATTCCGCCATCACGCCATATCCCCCGAAAAGCTGGAGGCAGCGATCGATGATCTTTGCCTGCAAATCGGTCAGCCAGTACTTTGCCATGGAGGCTTTTTCCGTGGTCAATTCGCCCTTCAGATGGGAGTCAATGCAGGCGTCAAGAAAGGTCTTGGCGATGGTTGCCTCGGTTGCGCATTCAGCAAGCACGAATTGGGTGTTCTGAAACTCGGCTATTTTCTTGCCAAAAGCCGCGCGTTGCTTGACGTAATCCAGCGTGACACGCAGGGCACGTTCGATGCGTGCCACGGCATAGACCCCAATCAACAAGCGCTCTTGGGGCAATTGTTGCATCATTTGCGCAAAGCCTTGCCCCTCTTCGGGTCCGAGCAAGGCAGATGCAGGCACCCGCATCTCCTCGAAGAAAAGCTCGGATGTGTCGTTTGATTTCATCCCCAGCTTATCAAGATTACGCCCCCTGCGGAATCCCGCCAACCCATCGGTTTCCACCAAGAACAGCGAGATGCCACGACCGCCTGCTTTTGGATCGGTCTTGGCGGCAACAATGATCAAATTCGCCAAGCCGCCATTGGTGATAAAGGTTTTTGAGCCAGAGATCTTGTAGTGATTGCCGTCCTTGACCGCCGTCGTCGTGATCGCCTGCAAATCGGAACCAGCCCCCGGTTCGGTCATCGCAATGGCGCCGATGAGTTCACCAGAAATCATGCGCGGCAGGATACTGTGTTTTTGCTCCTCGGAGCCGTAGTGGATCAGATAGGGGATCACGATTGAATTGTGCAGCCCACCGCCCCACCCATCGATACCTGCGAGATTTCCCTGGTAGGCGATCACAGCATCATGAGCAAACGTACCGCCCAACCCGCCATAGGCCTCGGGCACCTCTGCGCCGAGCAACCCCATGGCACCCGCTTTCAGCCAAAGATCACGGCTGAATGCGCCCTGCGCCTCCCACGCGTCGTAATAGGGGGCGCATTCGCGCGCATAGAACTGGCGACAGGCGTCCTCCAACATCGACAATTCTTCGTCGATCCAAGCGGATTTTGGCAATTCGAAGATTGTCATGCGCACCCTTTCGCTTGGCGTGAATCCTAAAAACTTACCAGCCTTGCGGCTAATCGCATTTGCAGATCAACCCATACACAGAACGGATGAAATGCTTTGTCCTATACAAAGCTTTTCCAAATGATACACTTTCACACATCAGTATTTCGAAAGAAAAAGCCATGAACCTGCGGCAGCTTGAGGCTTTTCGTGCAACCATTCGGGCCGGGTCAGTAACCGAAGCCGCGAATATGATGCATATCTCTCAGCCCAGCGTCAGCCGGTTAATCGCGGAACTTGAACGCGCAACGGGTTTTGCGCTCTTCGCACGGGTCGGGCGCGGGCTGACACCGACCGTTGAGGGCCAGCAATTCTACAAAGGCGTCGAAGGAATGTTCGTTGGCGTCGCACGGCTGGAGGACTTGGCGCGCTCTATCCGCACGACCCAAGGCGGCACGATCTCGATCTCGACGATCCAGTCGCTGGCCGCCATCGAACTGCCCGCCGCCATCGGGCGCGTCTACCGCGAGAACCCCGATATCCGGTTCAAGATCAATTCCCGCAACACGCCGGCCATTCTGGAAGCGGTGCAGATGCATCAGGTCGATCTTGGCATTGTGGGACGCGAGGCCACCCATGAAGGTGTCGAGACGCTGTTTCGGACTTCCGCGCCTTATGTCTGCCTCTTGCCAGAAGATCACCCTTTGGCCGATCAAGGTGGTTTGATCGACCTTGAAGAGTTGGTCGCAAACGAGACCTTCGTGACATTTGGTGGCACCTATCCTGATACGATGATGTCGATGGACCCCGCGCTATCGCGCAAGCTGCAAGCGCGCTCTCGGCTTTCTGCCGCGAATATGCCGCTGGCAGGGGCGCTGGTGCGCGAGACAGGTGCATTGGCCATTGCCGATCCATTCTCCGCCGAACAGGCCACCCGAATGGGAGGGGTGGTCTTTCGCCCGCTTTCGCAAAACTTGACCTATTTCGTGTCGATTGTCGCCGCAGGCCGCGAACAGCTATCGCGCCAAGCGCTGGCCTTTTCGGATCTCTTGGCTGCGCAATTATCAGCCCGCGTCGCCTATGTTGAGGCGCTCAGTCGTCAGCCCTAACAGCACCGACAGGCCCCTGGAACATTTGTCATAGAATTGGCGAATAGAACCCGGAGCAATTTCGATTGGTCCGTTCAGGCGACCTGCCGCTAGGCTGGAAATCACGCAAAATCCTCCCGACGGATCATAGCCTGATGACGCGACGGCCAAGCATATTTTCGAGCGAAGATGCCCGCATCGCGGCACAAAAACGGCTGCCGCGCATGATCTTTGACTTCATCGAGGGCGCCGCGGGCCGCGAAGTGGCCAGCCGCCGCAACCAATCGCGGTTCGACGACATCTTACTGCAGCCGCGGGCCATGGCTGACATTGGGTCACGCACACTCACAACGCGGTTCTTGGGTCGCGACTATGCCCTACCGCTGGGGATTGCCCCGATGGGCATGTGCAACCTCGCCCATCCGCGCGCAGACAGACAGATCGCGCAGGCTGCGGTCGATTGGCAGATGCCGGTTTGCCTCTCTTCCGCTGGCTCAAGCGGCCTTGTCGACATGCTGCGCTGGAGCGATGGGCTTGCATGGTTCCAGCTCTATTTTGGGCAATCGTCCGAGGTTTCGTTCCAAACCGTGGACCGCGCGCATGCCGCAGGCTACGAGACACTTATCCTGACCGTGGATGTGCCCGAGGTCTCACGCCGGATCAGAGATCAGCGCAATGGCTTCGGTTTGCCCTTTCGCCCTACCCCACAAGCACTTTTGGATTTTGCGCAACACCCAAGATGGGCACTCTCGACACTCTTGCATGGCGTGCCAGCGCCGCAGAATTTCGCGTCCTCGGGCAAGAGCTTCGACCGCACGGCGAGCCGCGCCGGGGCTGATTGGCACTTTTTGCAGGCTCTGCGGGACCGTTGGCCCGGGAAGTTGATCGTCAAGGGCATCACATCGCCCGAGGATGCGCTCAGGGTGCGCAGCCTTGGAGTGGATGCGATCTATGTCTCCAATCATGGCGGTCGCCAGCTGGACAGCGCACCTGCTGCAATCGACCTTCTGCCGATCATCCGGCGCGCCGTGGGGCCAAGCTACCCCTTGTTGTTCGACAGCGGCGTGCGCAATGGCGATGATGTCGTCAAGGCCATAGCGCTTGGTGCGGATTTCGTGATGATCGGTCGCCCGGTGCTTTATGCGCTTGGCGCAGCCGGCGGCCCTGGTCTGCAATCCCTGCTGCAATGTTTTGCACAGGACATCGACCTTACCATGGCGCAGATCGGCATCGCCCGGATCGAGGATATCGATACGCGCACCCTGTTTTCCGCCGTGCCGCAAGCCGCATCCGGCGACACATTGTTAGGTCCGCGCACACTGGCGACGGCCCTTCGCCCCCTGCAGGAGCCCGCAAGAAAATGACACAGACACCATTCCTGCGCGGTGGCGCATTACTGGCACGCGCGCTCAAGGAAAAGGGTGTGGAGCATGTCTTCACGCTTGCAGGGGGCTTTTGCAATCCCGCGCTTGAGGGCTTCATGGAATGCCAGATGCCCGTCATCAATTGCCCGCACGAACAGGTCGCGGGGCATTTGGCGGATGGGCATACACGGGTTACGCGCAAACCTGCGGTCTGCCTTGTCGGGCCCGAAGGTTTTGCCAACGCCATACCCGCCATGCTTGAAGCTTGGGGCGAGCGCGCGCCGGTTATTTTCGTGACGGGATCGTCGACGCTTAAGCGGCAAGGTGCCGGCGGCTTCAAGGAAATCGATGATGTTGCCATCGCCGCGCCCCTGACAAAGTACTCTGTGCAGATCACCGACGGCACGCGGATCAGCGAATTCGTCGACCGCGCTTGGCGTGCGGCCACCACTGGCTACCCCGGTCCCGTACACCTGTCTTTGCCGGTAGATATCATGTTCTCGTCTTTTCCCGAAGATGCTGGGCGCGCGGAACGCCCCTTTGACCGGAGCGACCGACCAGTCCCGCGCGCATGGCCTGACCCCACACGGCTGGAGGAGGTGCTGACCTTGCTGCGCGGCGCGGAACGCCCGGTGCTGATCGGCGGCCACGGAGTCTGGTGGTCGGGTGGCGAGGACGCGCTTGCCCATGCGGGCAACCATCTGCGCATCCCCATTTTCAACGTGCCCTATCACACCAAGATGCTGGGCGAGGACTGCGAGGCCTTCATGGGGCTGGCGGATTTCCACCAGTACCACCCCTCCAAACCGGCAATCCAAGAGGCAGACCTGGTAATCATGGTCGGTTGCCGTTTGGACAACCAGATGAACTTCGGAAACCCGCCCTTCATCGGCGCGCAAACAAAACTCGTCTGTGTGAACGGCAGCCACGAAGAACTGGACTATAATTTCGGCGCCGATGTGCAGCTGTTATCCGATCCCGGTGCTTTTCTCACGGCGCTTTCAACGCTTGAGTCCCGTTGGGACGAATGGCTGGACTTACAAAAAACCCGGCGCGCGCAATGGGTGCGCCATTGGTCGGACCATATCGCAGCCGAAACGGCCATCGACGCAGCCGAGGGGCGCCTCATGCACCCGCTCCAACTGGCGCTCGACGTACAGGCCGGGATGAAGGATGGCGACTGGCTAGTCTTTGACGGCGGCAACACCCATTTCTGGAACGAGATCGCGACCAACATTGCAGCGGCGCGCGGGCGGATACTTGGCGGCGTGCTGCATCCAGGCAACTATAGCCTGCTTGGGGTCGGCGTCTCGTTTGCCCTGACCGCTAAGGCGTTGCACCGCGACCGGACCTGTGTGCTGGTCACAGGCGACGGTGCCTTTTTGTCAGGTGGCCTGTCGATCGAGGCATGTTTCCAAGAAGATATCCCGATTGTCGTTGTTGTGGACAATAATGGCGGGCTTGATTGCATCAGCCAACAACAAGAGCGCCTTTTCGCGAATGGGCGACATTTTGCGACCGACTTCCGCGACATCCCCTTCCATGCGATGTTCGAAGGTCTCGGCGGGTACGGTGAATTGGTGACACGGCGTGAAGACTTGCCCGGCGCGCTGGAACGAGCCATCGCCAGTGGCAAGACGGCCTGCCTGAACGTCAAATGCCGAGGGGTCATCAGCCCCATCGTCGCGGCGACCTCGGACAAGCGCGAAAAGGCCTCGATCGAATGACCGCAATCGTCTCTTCGCATCTGCTCAACAGTGTCGATGGCAGCCATGCTGGCGGGATAGCCGTGCGGCTGATCAATCTGGCCAGCGGCGCGACTATGTTTCAGACCGCATCCGATGACGCTGGACGCCTTTTGCAGGAAATCGCCGATCCTGACCCGGCGGCGCGCTTTGAATTGGTGTTTCACACTGGCCCCTATTGGCAAACCCGCGTGGGCCAAACTCACGGCGTGCGCATCATAGACGAAATCGTCCTGCGCTTTGCGATGCCCGACAGCACGGGCCGCTACCACATGCCCTTAATACTATCACCGCATGGCTATGCGCTTTGGAGCTCAACTGAACATGGCTGAAGGATTGAACTTCTCGCGCCGCCTACGACGCACACCTTATACTTCCTCGGCCGAGAAGGCAGGCGTGACGGGGTTTTCCATCGTCAACCATATGTTGTTGCCAAAGGCCTATCGCCGATCCGTCGAAGAGGATTATTGGCACCTTCGCGAGCATGTGCAGATCTGGGATGTCGCGTGCCAACGGCAGGTGCAGATACAGGGCCGCGATGCGGCGCGCTTGGTGCAATGGATGACGCCACGTGACATCTCGCGCGCAAAGGTCGGTGATTGCCTCTACCTGCCAATAACAGACGACACCGGCGGATTGATCAATGACCCGGTTCTGCTGAAGCTGGCCGAAGACCGCTTCTGGCTTTCTATCGCCGATTCCGATCTTTTACTCTTTGCCAAGGGCTTGGCCCTTGGGCGCGGATTTGAGGTCAGTATCGATGAACCTGACGTGTCGCCGCTAGCCGTTCAGGGGCCGAAAGCCGAGCAGCTGCTTGCGGAATTATTTGGGGCGCATATTCGCGACATCGGGTTTTTCAAATTCGGCTGGATCGACGTTTTGGGCACACGCCAGCTGATCGCGCGCTCGGGCTATTCGCGTCAGGGCGGCTTTGAAATCTACCTCCAGGGGGGCCACCTCGGCGCCGGGCTTTGGGACATGATCTGGCAGGCAGGGCTCGCCCATGACATCGCCCCAGGCTGTCCAAATCTGATCGAAAGAATCGAGGGTGGGCTGTTTTCTTACGGAAATGAGATGACACGCGAGACCACACCTTTCGAAATTGGCCTACAAAAGTTCTGTAGCCTCGATGGTAGCATCGACTACTTGGGCCGTGCGGCCCTGCAACACGCGGCCGCGGCAGGGCTGAGCCGCCAGATCCGGGGTGTGTTATTCGACGGCGGCCCCTGCCCCACATGCGCTGCGCCTTGGCCAGTGCATGTCGGCGACAAACAGGTCGGACAAGTCACTAGCGCCATCTGGTCGCCGCGCCTCAAGCGCAATGTAGGGCTGTCACTGATCGACCGCGCATTCTGGGACGCCGGCCAACCGGTCACTGTGCACAGCGCAGACGGCGCGATACGCAGCGGTGAGGTCTCAGGCTTACCCTTCTCATGAACTTAAGGGGTGTCATGTCGATCACTCCATATGCCCCCAGCTGGTTCAAGCCGGGGTAAGGTTGCACATGGGTCAATTCTCAGTGACAGTTTTGGCGGTTGCCGGGTCAAATCTCAGTGGCAATCAACAGCCAATGCGGCGTTCATCGGCGGGTGAGAACGACGCCCAGATGAGCCAAACCGCTCATGTTTTTGGGGATACTTGATACGCGAACCAGAGGTCCACTGAACCGAAATGGGGTCCCCTACCCATTTCGGTTCAGCGGTGACCTTGCGGGTCCTTCAGCCATAATGTGTTGAAACTTTTACAAAACCGAAACGAAACGGGTGTTTTCAGGGGTGTCACTGGGAAAGCCTCGGGCTGTGCCCGCCCGTATACGACACAGCCAGAAGGGACCCGTACAAATCAGCACGGCCACCTTGGGCGTTTGGTGGCCATACTGCGACTTGCCTTATGGGGTGTCGTCGTGCGCGGCCTTCGCCATTTCAGCCCGTGCTCGCTTGATCCGAGAGCGATCCCGGTCGTGATCAAGATCAATCGTGCTGAGGCCAGTCTCGCGATCGACATGATGTCCCTCACCATGACGGGCCCATGCAATGAAGGCGTTGGCGATCTTTCCATGTACCGCAAGCAAGCCGCTGTGGTGCGCGGTTGTGATCAGCGGGGCGAGATATTTTGACAAAAACGGCAACCAATAGGCGGCGTTCAGGATGACGATTTGTTCGACGATCGCGTGTGGTGTTTCGATCAGAACCAATGTTCCGCATTGTTCGCTGGGCCAATAACGGATCTCAATCGCTCCATCGAGCACGGCGTCTTCTGTCAGCGGCCAATGTTCACACGCCAAGGCTTGATCAAGTGCAAGGTGAAATTCGATGCCCTTGGCATCGCTGATTTGTTCTGCTTTCAAATACCAATCGGGCAAATCGCTATCGTAGAAGTGGTCAGCATCGAAGAGCCGTATCTTTGTCAAATCCATCATGGGATCTCCTTTTTGGGTTGGGTGAGGTGGGGGAGCGACGCGACAGCGGGTTTGCGCGCCTCGAGCCGGGAAGCCAGCGCGTCAAGGACGGCGCGGCGCGATGCGAGTAAGGCCTGCATGTTGACTGTCAGGCGGCAGAACACAGCGTTGAGGCGAGCAATATCCCTGGTTGCCGTCATGGCAGCGTCGGCACCTGCGATTGCGCGCATTTCGAACTGCGCGAGCTGCCCGAGGCGGTTGGTCAGGATTGCGCGCGAGCGGCGCCTCGGGCAGTGCCAGTTGCGGCTTGCAAAGATC
>CALGEE010000080.1 GCA_937881525.1 uncultured Sphingomonadales bacterium
GCCCGATCTACGGGAGGTTCGCCAAATCCGGCACGCAACGCATCATGGTGCGCGCAAAGCCGGTCAAGCTGGGCATCCAAGGCATCAAGATGCGCAAGGTCACACGCACGAATCGCGCGGCGGCCCACCTTGTCTTCATAGGCAGGGCCAATACCGCGGCCTGTGGTGCCGATCTTGCCCGAACCTGCTGCTGTCTCACGCAACCCGTCAAGGTCACGGTGGATCGGCAAGATCAACGCGCAGTTGTCCGCCAATGCGAAATTCTCGGTCGTTATCGAAACGCCCTGCCCGCGCAGCTTTGCCATTTCATCACGCAACGCCCATGGGTCGAGAACGACCCCGTTGCCGATAATCGACAGCGTGCCGGTGACTATGCCTGACGGCAGCAACGATAATTTATAAACATTTTCGCCAACGACCAAAGTGTGGCCGGCATTATGCCCGCCTTGAAAGCGGACAACGGCGTCAGCACGTTCTGCCAGCCAGTCTACGATCTTGCCTTTACCCTCGTCGCCCCATTGAGCGCCAATTACGGTTACATTCGCCATCAGATATTCCCTGTCAAAGCCAGATAGCTCTGGGGCCTTTTTCTGCGCAGGAGGTTTTTCCTGCGAAGGGATTCGCCGTAGGATCCGTTATGATTATGTGGCGCTTGCGTCCACCCCAAAGCTGCGTTGGAAGAAATTTCAGACGGGGATGGCTTGACCATTGGTCCATTTGTGGGTGCAGCCCAACAAAACGGCGTCGTCATTTTCATCCAATGCGGCGACAGTTATCCAACCGTCGCTGCGTAGCTTTGCACCCGTGGAAGCATCTGTGCCCAAGGCCAAGAAAATCCGCTGGACAACGCCTTCGTCTGCCAGATCAATCAACGGGTCGGGATAGATAGAGAAACCCGTTGCCGGTTCCGATGGTCCATCGGCACGAACAATATAATAAGTGCCGCCGCGACCAAGCGCCGCGCTGTACCCCTTGGCGAAAATCGTAAATCCAAACCAGCTTTGATATTCAAAGCCATGCCGTTCAGTGGGATCCAGCGTCACATTCGCGCGGCCAGCCACTGTGCTTGCAATGGCTTCCAACGCATGGATACGCGATACCAATGCCCCACCCGCATCAATCGCGCGCAGTTTCTCCACCGCTTCTGCAAATGGGCCAGTAGCGGCGAGCAATGGCAGATAGGCCTCCGCGCCAAGCGCGCTCAACCCACCTGCATCCTTCATATCCAATTCCGACCGGACAGCGTCGATTTTGTCAGCGGGCAAGGGCAGAACCTTTTCCGCAAGCCGTTCCACCAAGTCGGGCAAGGTAAAATCAATGGTAATGTCTTTCACACCCGCCGTTTCAAGCGCATCAATGGCCACACCAACAATTTCGCAAGCCGCAGCAACGCTATCATTGCCAACCAACTCCGCACCCAATTGCGTGAGTTCACGTTCGGGACGCAGCTGCTTGGCCCGTAGACGCACAACCTGACCAAGATAGGCCAAGCGCAGCGGTCGCGGTGCATCCTTCATCCGCGTCGTAGCTATGCGTCCAACTTGAACGGTAATGTCCCCACGCAGCGCCAGAGTGTGACCCGACACTGGGTCGGTAAAACGCAGATGCTGATTACGGGCGGCGTCACCACTATGTTTGGCCAGCACCGATTCAAATTCCGCCATTGCCGGGGCAACACGGGCGTAGCCATTGCTCACCAACACATCGATCATCGCACGGGACACCCGCGCCGCATCCTCCGCTTTAGGAGGAAGTCGGTCGCGGAAGCCTTCGGGCAATAGGTTAGACGGAATATTCATGTGCGCTCTTTACCCCAAAACGCCTTGCGGGGAAGCCCCCAAGCTTAGGGTCCTGACCCTAAAATTTAAGCGCCTTTACGGTTTTCACACCAGGAAGCGACCCGAGCTGCTTCAGGACAGCTTCGGGGATCGCCGCGTCCATCGTCAGCAACAGAACTGCTTCGCCACCGGCGCTGCGACGGCCAAGATGGAACGTTCCAATGTTCAATCCAGCCTCGCCCAAGGTCGTTCCAACACGGCCGATGAAACCGGGCGCATCTTCGTTAACGATATACAGCATGTTGCCTTCAAGCTCGGCTTCAAGGCTGATGCCGAAAATCTCGACCAGGCGGGCTTCGCTATTGGCGAACAAAGTGCCCGCAACCGAGCGCGGGCCTTGAGCGGTGTTGACGGTAACGCGCACCAACGTGTGATAAGCGCCGGCCTTGTCATGGCGCACTTCGCGAATGTCAAAGCCGCGCTCTTTTGCCAAAAATGGCGCGTTGACCATGTTCACTGCATCCGAAAAACGACGCATAAAGCCGGATAATACAGCCGCCGTTATCGGTTTTATGTTGAGATCCGCAGCAGCGCCCTCGACCTCAATCGCGATGTTATCGAGATTGTCATGTGCAAGCTGGCCGACCAACGAACCAAGCTTTTGCGCTAGTGTCATATACGGCCGCAACTTCGGCGCCTCTTCGGCTGACAGGCTTGGCATGTTCAACGCATTGGTAACCCCGCCATTGACAAGATAATCCGCCATTTGTTCAGCCACCTGAAGCGCCACATTGATCTGTGCCTCATTTGTTGACGCGCCAAGATGCGGCGTGCAGATGAAGTTAGGCGTTCCAAATAAAGGCGATTCCTTGGCTGGTTCCGTTGCAAAAACGTCCAATGCTGCGCCGCCAACTTGACCGCTGTCCAACGCCTCTTTCAGCGCCACTTCGTCAACTAAGCCGCCACGCGCGCAGTTAATGATGCGCACGCCCTTTTTGGTTTTCGCGAGATTTTCTCTCGACAATATATTGCGGGTTTGGTCGGTCAGCGGCGTGTGCAGGGTGATGAAATCGGCCTTGGCAAGCAAGGTATCAAGGTCAGCTTTCTCAATGCCCATTTCAATCGCGCGATCAGCGGTCAGGAAAGGATCAAAGGCAACAACCTTCATCCGCAAACCAAGCGCGCGACTAGCGACGATTGACCCAATGTTTCCAGCGCCAATCAGGCCAAGCGTCTTGCCCGTGACCTCAATGCCCATGAAACCGTTTTTCGGCCAGAGCCCTGCTTGGGTCTGCGCATTGGCCTCAGGCAACTGACGCGAGAGAGCAAACATCAAGGCGATGGCATGTTCTGCCGTAGTAATCGAGTTACCGAAAGGCGTGTTCATCACGACAACACCCTTGGCCGACGCATTGGGGATATCGACATTGTCGACGCCAATGCCCGCACGGCCAATCACCTTGAGGTTCGTTGCGGCGTCCAAGATCTGCTTTGTAACCTTGGTCGACGAACGGATGGCGATACCGTCATAATCACCAATGATTGCTGCAAGCTCATCCGGTGTCTTGTCGGTGATAACGTCAACGTCACAGCCGCGTTCAGCAAAAATCTTTGCGGCGTTAGGGTCCATTTGGTCGGAGATGAGTACGCGTGGCTTAGTCATGTTAGATTCCGTTTCAAATATCGTTAAGCTGAACTGGTTTCAGCATCTTAATTACAAAGGGGAATGAAAAATCCTGAAACACGTTCAGGACGATCTTTCAGGATTAAGAGTTGGCCTGGGCGTATGCCCAATCGAGCCATGGCCCGAGCGCCTGGATATCGGCAGTATCCACGGTTGCGCCACACCAGATACGCAGGCCCGGCGGGGCATCGCGATATCCGGCGATGTCATAGGCCGCATGCTCTGCCTCAAGCAAAGAGGCCATTTTCTTAATAATCGCTTCATCCGCGCCCTTAACGGTTAAGCAAACCGATGTTTTCGAACGGATAGCGGGGTCAGCGGCGAGGAAGCCAAGATAGTCGCTTGCCGCAACAATATCGCCGAGCGCCGCTGCGTTGGCATCGCTGCGCGCCATTAGGCCGTGCAATCCGCCGACAGTCTTTGCCCACTCAAGCGCGAAGATCACGTCTTCAACCGCGAGCATCGAGGGTGTGTTGATCGTCTCACCCTTGAAAACACCTTCGGCGAGCGCGCCCTTTGACATCAGGCGGAACACTTTAGGAAGCGGCCATGCTGGCGTGTAGCTTTCCAGCCGCTCAACAGCACGCGGGCCGAGAATGAGCACGCCATGCGCGCCTTCGCCGCCCAATACCTTCTGCCAGCTGAATGTTGTCACATCGAGCTTATCCCAAGGCAAGTCATAGGCAAAAACGGCTGAGGTCGCGTCGTTAAACGTGAGCCCTTCACGGTCATCGGCTATCCAGTCGCCATTGGGCACCCGCGCACCGGAGGTGGTGCCGTTCCACGTGAAGACCACATCACTTGTGAAGTCGACCGCGCCAAGATCAGGAATTTCGCCATAGGGCGCATTCATGACATTGGCGTTCAGCTTCAGCTGTTTGTTCACATCGGTGACCCAGCCCTCGCCAAAGCTTTCCCATGCCATCATCGTGACGGGGCGGGCGCCGAGCATGGTCCACATGGCCATTTCAATTGCGCCGGTGTCGGAACCGGGGACGATGCCAATACGATGCGTATCGGGCACCTGAAGCACTTCGCGCATCAGGTCGATGGCGAACTGCAGACGCGACTTACCGATTTTCGCACGATGCGAACGGCCAAGTGATTCGGTTTGAAGTTTTTCGGGGCTCCAGCCTGGCGGCTTCGCGCAGGGACCGGAGGAAAAGAACGGACGCGCCGGTTTAACGGCGGGGGGTACTATAGTCATGTAAGCGTCTCCTTGCAGAGAGCAGCGCGGCGTTGGGACCGCGTGGCCCGAGGCCGCATTTAGGCGCGGCCCCGGATTTGTCAACGACTATCGTAAACTCTTGTCAGTAACCCTTCTTGCGAAACAAAACCTCGCCGCGACGAGCAACATATAATTTCTCGAGGGTTACCGGATGGAAATAGGCCTCAACACGATCGCCTTCGGGGGTGATTCCATAAACTTCATAGCAGCCGCCATCGACCTTCGATTTGCGGACCGTCCAACCTTCCTTGGTAAGCTTTTCGGAAAGTGCCTTCTCGCTTTTCCAGCCGGAAACGGGACTTGATTTGCAAGTGATAGCACCAGTTGCAGATGCGGGGACCGATGCAAAGGCAATAGCGGCCAAAGCGGCGAGCGAGAGAGGTATCAATAAACGCATAATTATGCTCCTTTTAAAATAAGTCTGCGGTGGCGCAGAAATCGAGCCGCGACGAGCAGCAACAACGGGATGAAGTGAACGAGCGCTGGCGCTAAACTATTGTGGATGAATATCCAGTGAATCAGAACCAGCACAGCGGCGGGATATACCAAGCGTTGAAGCCGCTTCCATCCCGCCTTAAGCGCCCGCATAGAAGCATCATTGCTGGTCATCGCCACGGGCACAAACAATAACATCGCGGCCCAGCCAGTCCAGATACCCAATGCTAAGAACTCAGCCAGAATATCGTCAAGATTTCCCATATCGATGATGTAGAAAACAAGATGCAGGACGGCATAGACAAAGGCCGCAACGCCCAACGCACGGCGGCGCTGAATAAGCCAAATCAGCCATGGTCGTGGCCCAAGCAGCGAAAGCAAAGGACTTAGCGCCATCGCCGCAATCATGAAGCGAGCGGACCATTCGCCAGTGGGATGCAGCATATCCATCGCGATCAATTCGCCGGACGCATAGCGCTGCAATATGAACAATGCCGGCAAGCACAGCAGCGCCCAAAAAGCACCCTTGTTGTTAAGAATGATTCGCAACATAGGTTTTTGATAGTGGCCCGTTTGGTTCGGCGCAACGCGCAAATTGAACCGACATCCGCAATATTCCAGACACATGCACCATATATCCTCATTTTTTGGCTGCACGTTTCGTGCAATGCTTTATGAAGACACGATGGGGTTGGAAATGTTCAAACGATGCATTCTGGTCGGCAGCGTCCTGTTGCTGTCGTCATGTGGAGGGCGGGACAAGCCTGAGGCTCCCCGTTCAAGCCAGAGTTTATCGTCAGAAACGGTCCGCAAGTGCATGGCCGGGCTCAAGACAAAATCAGTGCGCTTTTCAGGCCTACCGAACAAAAGCTTCGATGGCGGATGCCGCACTATTGATACCATTAAGCTTATGGATTTTGGTACGCCGACAACGAATTTAGGGGCGATGACCTGCCCGCTCGCAGACAATTTCACGGATTGGGCGCGTTACGCCGTTGGCCCTGCCGCAAAGATGTATCTGAAAGGCGAAGTTGTCCGGATCGAAACCATGGGCACATTCAACTGCCGGAACGTGAATGGGGCTCGATCAGGCAGATTATCCGAACACGCCTTTGCCAACGCTATCGACGTTTCGGCCTTTATCCTGCGCGATGGACGGCGTGTCTCCGTGCTTAATGGATGGCGCGGATCATCTGCAGAACAGGCATTTTTGCGCCGCCTACACCAGTCGGCCTGTAAGCGCTTTCGTACGGTTCTCGGCCCTGATTACAATGCGGCGCATGCCAACCATTTCCATTTCGATATGGCGAAGTCGATGACCAACGGAACGTCTTTTTGCCGATAGGGATGGCAAAAGAGACTTATTCTCCCTACATACGGGGTAATGACAAACACAAAAATTAACGATCGCCGTTTCTACAAAGCACAGCAAGAAGCGGATTTTGCTGAACAGCAACTCTCTACCCCTCAAACGCAAAGCAAGTCATACAGGCTAGCATTTCAGGACACCGAATTCCTGCTGCGCGAAGACCTACGCCCAGTCCGGTTCCAACTGGAATTGCTCAAAACCGAAATGCTGTTGGATGAGGCGAATATCGGTTCCATGCTGGTGATCTACGGCTCCGCGCGCATCCCCGAACCTGAAGCCGCAGAGGCATTGCTGGCTGAGGCTGAAGGCGAGCACGCGACAATCATCGCCGAGCGGATGAGAGAGAAGTCACGTTTCTACGCCGAAGCCCGCCATTTGGCGCAGCTGGCCGGAAAAGCCAATGTCACCGATGAAGAAGGCCGTCGCCATTTCGTCGTATGCTCAGGCGGCGGCCCTTCGATCATGGAAGCTGCAAACCGCGGTGCACATGATGTCGGTGCAGAATCCATTGGTCTCAACATCGTGCTTCCGCACGAGCAAGCACCGAACCTGTTCGTAACGCCACGCCTGAGCTTCCAATTCCATTATTTCGCGTTGCGCAAAATGCACTTCTTGCTTCGGGCACGCGCGGTCGCGGTTTTCCCCGGCGGTTTTGGCACATTTGATGAGTTTTTCGAACTGCTCACACTGGTTCAGACGGGCAAGATCAAAAAGATGCCAATCCTGCTGTTCGGGCGTGAATTTTGGAACCGCGTTGTGAATTTTGAGGAGCTTATGCTCGAGGGCGTCATCAGCCCGCGTGACTTGGAACTTTTCCAATTCGTAGAAACCGCAGAAGAGGCATGGCATGCCATCTGCGATTTCTACGAAGTGTCACATTGATTTAACCGAGTTACTTAGCCGGCGCTGCGGCAGCTACTGGCGCTGGTGCTGCGGCTGGTGGTGCACCGGCGGCGTCTGCAGGCGCAGCAGCGTCAGCGGCTGGTGGCGGGGGCAATGGCAAGTTTGAACCTTGCGCGTTTAGATATAAGATCAAATTCGCGCGCTCTTCTGGATTACCCAGACCCGCAAAAGTCATCTTCGTGCCGGGTGCATATTTCTTTGGGTTGGCCAACCATTTGTCCATGCCTTCCCAGTCCCAGTTACCTGGAACGCTTTTAAGCGCGTCTGAATAAGAAAATCCAGCAACATGGCCATGTGGCTTACCCATTGCTGCCCAGAGATTCGGGCCAATGCCGTTTGCGTCACCTTGAGCAATAGTATGGCAAGCCACGCATTTCTTGAAAACAGCTTCGCCCTTGGCGACATCGGCAGTCGCGAGCAGCGTTGCGATAGGCACTACAGCGACACCGCCGGCATCGCCCGATGCCTCCGCAACAACGGCAAAGCCCTCTTTTTCAGGCGCCTCCGGGTGGAAATACATGCCCGTGACGATGCTCAGTCCAAGCGCGACGATGCCGCCTGCCAAAACCCAGCCTGCAATTGTGTTACTACGATCATCCATTGTTTATCAGCCTTGAAATTGCGTTAAAACACCGGCGCAGAATGACGGCCGGTTCTACGGGTCCCCCTAATGGCGAGCGTTGGCGGGTGCAAGTGTCGAAATCGACACTTGCCCGATAAGTTTCCCTATCCTAACGCCTAGCCCCTATGAACAGTTATCCTGCACCTGCACTGGCAATAGTCAAAGACATGACGCTTGCTGCACATGAACTTCCTGCAAAAGCGATTGCCTTTCAAGGCGCGCCGGGGGCAAATTCGCATTTGGCGGCTCTGGAATATGATGCCGACTGCCTGCCCCTGCCCTGTTTTTCGTTCGAAGACGCCATTGATGCGGTACAGGACGGAACGGCGGCATGCGCCATCATTCCAATAGAAAATTCGCTGCATGGCCGCGTTGCGGACATTCACTTTTTGCTCCCTGAATCGGGCCTTAGCATCATAGCCGAGCATTTTATGTCGATCCGCCATTGTCTGATGGCAAAATCCGCAGACGCAGTCATAAAAACGGCGATGAGCCATCCGCAAGCGCTTGGCCAGTGCCGGCATTTCCTGCGCGCCAATGGCATAATTCCGGTGGCCTATGCGGACACCGCTGCCGCTGCTGCGTTTGTTGCCGCTAACGACGACCCGGCCGCTGCGGCCATCGCGCCGCCGATTGCGGCCTCTTTATATGGTCTGGTTGCCATTAACGATGCTGTGCAAGACGACATGAGCAACATGACGCGATTTGTTGTCCTTTCACGCGCGCCAGTCGATCGCAGCAGCCTAACGGGCACGTTGATGACCACCCTCATTTTTGAGGTCAAGAACATTCCCGCTGCTTTGTACAAGGCGATGGGCGGCTTTGCGACAAACGGCGTCAATATGACGAAGCTTGAAAGCTATCAAAACGGCGCAAGCTTTGCCGCAACCGAATTCTTCGCCGATATCGAAGGCGCACCGGGCGACCCAGCCGTCGACCGCGCACTCGAGGAACTGCGCTTCCACTGCAACTCGGTCCGCTTGCTTGGCACATATACGCAAACCCGCAACCGCGGCTGAAGCTGTTAAGCAACCGCCTCTGATGGCGTAGTCTGTGTGATTTCAAAGTGGTTCAGTTGGAACCCATAAGCATTTTCAAGCGTTGGCTATGTTCTCAACCAAAGGAACATAAGATGGCCGACCTATCTCAGATTAAAGAACATGCAGAAGTTATAGGCGCTGACGGCGTTTATGTTGGCACCGTTGATGGCGTCGAAGGCAATCGCATCAAGCTGACCAAGTCAGTTTCAGGACAAGGCCGCCATGAAGGCCATCATCATTATATTGATGGCGGACTGGTGGCCTCGGTCCACGACAACACTGTCCGGCTATCAGCCAATGGCGACGTTGCGTTGACGTTTGAAACTAAAGAAACCAAAGACAGCTGATACAGCGTGGCGGCGACTTTAGTGCGCCGCCCCCCAGCTTGGTCCAGTACCGATTTCAATGCCGAAGGGCACATTGAGTTTCACCAGCGGCTCCGCGGCATTGGCCATGACGTTGCGGATGATTTCGCTTGCGGCAGCGACGTCGGCTTGCGGCAATTCAAATACCAATTCGTCATGCACTTGAAGCAGCATTTGGACGTGACCTAAGCCGGCAGCTTTAAGCGCTGGTCCCATTTGCACCATGGCGCGTTTGATAATGTCGGCGCTTGTCCCTTGAATGGGTGCATTTATCGCTGCACGCTCGCTGCCCTGCCGTTCGGCTTGGTTCGGTGACGTAATGCGCGGGAACCATGTTTTACGGCCGAACAAGGTGGTTGAGTGCCCACATTCGCGCACTGTGGCCATCGTTTCCTGAATATAATTGGAAATGCCGGGGAAGCGTTTGAAATAAGCGTCAATAAGCGCCTGCGCCTCGTCTGCGGATGATTCCAAACGCTTTGAAAGTCCCCATCGCGAAATGCCGTAGAGTATCGAAAAGTTGATTGTTTTAGCCCGTCCGCGTGTGTCGCGGTTCACTTCGCCAAACAGTTCCAGCGCGGTGCGCGCATGTATATCTTCGCCCTTTTCAAAAGCATCGCGCAAGGGCGCCACATCGGCAAAATGCGCGGCAAGGCGCAATTCGATCTGGCTATAGTCGGCAGACAATATGACATTGCCGGGTTCGGCGACAAATGCGTCCCTAATCTGACGTCCGGTCTCGGTCCGAATAGGAATATTCTGCAAATTGGGGTCAGTTGACGATAGTCGACCGGTTTGCGCACCCACAAGGCTATAGCTCGTATGTACGCGGCCTGTTTTCGGGTCAATCTGCTGCTGCAGGCTGTCTGTATAGGTAGACTTAAGCTTTGCAAGCTGGCGCCAGTCCAGCACCTTGCGCGCGATTTCGATGCCCTGTCCCGCAAGATCCTCAAGCACCGTCACGTCAGTCGAATATTGCCCTGACTTCCCTTTTTTGCCACCCTTATATCCCATTTTACCGAACAGAATGTCGCCCAACTGCTGCGGGCTTCCAATGGTAAAAGGCTGTCCGGCCAGCCCGTGGATTTCCTTTTCCAACACTTCCATTTGCGCGGCAAATTCTGACGACAGGCGCGCAAGGGCGGCGCGATCGACCTTTATGCCCGCGCATTCCATCTGTGAGAGCACAGGCACCAACGGGCGGTCTACCAGTTCGTAAACGCTGGTCGCTTTTTCGGGGCTCAGCCGCAGTTTGAGATGATACCAAAGCCGCAACGTGACATCGGCGTCTTCTGCTGCGTAGCGGGTGGCATCCGACAGCGGCACCGCTGCAAAGCCTATTTGGCTTTTGCCAGTGCCAGTGACGCTTTTATACGAAATGCATTCATGCCCGAGATGCGTCTTTGAAAGCTCATCCATGCCATGCGCCTGACGCCCTGCGTCTAATGCAAAGCTCATCACCATAGTATCGTCATATGGCGTGATCTGAACATCATATCGCGCAACCACCGACATATCATATTTCAAATTCTGGCCGATTTTCAGAACGCTTGGATCCCTCAGGAGCGGGCGCAACTTGGCAAGCGCCGCCTCCATAGGGATTTGCACCGGCTTTTCGGCAAACATATCGGTCCCGCCATGCGCCAGCGGAACGTAACAGGCTTCACCGGGCGATACTGCGAGGCTTAGACCAACGAGGTTCGCACTCGCCGCCTGCAAGCTGTCGGTTTCGGTGTCAAAGCCAAGCATACCGGTTTCGCGGGCGCGGGTGATCCAATGGTCCAGCCGCGATATGTCTGTCACGCATTCATATAACGATGTGTCTATTTTCGGCATCGGCGCAGGGAAGGCGGACGCGCCCATTACCTGCGCGCGTTCCGCGCCGTCGCCTCCGTTCGTCGCCTTGGGGTTGCCCGCAATCGCCTTGTTGGCAGCGGCGGTGTTCGCAACATGCCCAATGCGCTTCAGCAGGGAATTAAACCCATGATGCTGTAAAAATTCGGCCAGCGGCTCTTCCGGAATCGCACCCAAAATCATGTCTTCAATGGCAATCGGCAGCGGGCAGTCTTCTTTCAACGTGACCAAAACTTTCGACAGCCGAGCCTTGTCTGCATACTCGATGAGGTTATCACGCATTTTTGATGGCTTCATATCCGGTGCCGCGGCTAAGACGCTTTCGAGATCGCCAAATTCCTGAATCAGCTTGGTCGCGGTCTTTGGGCCAACGCCCGGTACGCCTGGCACGTTATCGACGCTATCGCCCATGAGCGCGAGCACATCACCGACCTTTTCCGGTCCAACACCAAATTTTTCATGCACTTCTTCGGCGCGGATGCGTTCGTTTTTCATGGTGTCGAACATGTCGATGCACGGTTCCACAAGCTGCATCAGGTCCTTGTCGCTGCTGATGATGGTGACATGCCAGCCAGCGGCGCATGCGGCCTTGGCGTAGCTTGCGATCATGTCATCGGCTTCGACATCATCCTCTTCGATCAACGGCAGCGAAAACGCGCGCGTTGCATCGCGGATCATCGAGAATTGCGGCTTTAGATCTTCTGGCGGGTCGGGACGATGCGCCTTGTATTGGTCGTAAATGCGGTTGCGGAAGGTCTGGCTGGATTTATCCAGCACCACCCCCATGTGCGTTGGACCATCGGCTTGGTTGAGGTCATCCGCCAATTTCCACAACATCGTAGTATAGCCATAGACTGCGCCCACAGGTTCACCATGCTTGTTGGTGAGCGGCGGCAGCCGGTGATAGGCCCGGAAAATATAGGCGGAGCCGTCAACGAGGTAGAGATGCTTTTGGTCAGACATGACGGTGCGATAGCAGCCCGTTTTAGCCAAGTCTTTTGCTAATTTGTTACATCAGTGCTGACGCAGAGTTTAACGCGATTTGCGCAGCAAAAGGAGGCCACTAGCGATTATTATGCCTGACCCAAGGAGGGACGTAACATCAGGCCGGTCGCCAAAAACAATTATGCCAACGACCAGCGCAATCAACAATTGAACATATGACATCGGGGCGATTTCTGCGGCCGATGCGCGCGTTGTACCCATGAAAATCAGCCAATGCCCAAAGCTTGCGGTTATGGCCACAACACAGCAGCGCGCGATGATTGTCCAGTCGGGAACGCCAACGTGCAGCGCGGGGATCCCGGAAAAATGGCCCGCAACGGCCGCGGTGATAATCACTGGAGCGGCGACCGAGGCCACAAGAAACTGCATGAGTAGAGGCGTTCCGGCACCAGCCACCTTGCGGTTTCCGATCATCACCAACGCCATGGCAAATGCCGAGGCCAGCGGAAGTAAAGCAGCCCAGCCGAGCTCTTCTACATTCGGTCGCATGATCAACAGCACACCGCCAAATGCGATAATTGTAGCCAACCACTTTGTGGCATTCGTCCGCTCATGCGGAATGATAAAGCTCAAAACGGCGGTAATTATGGGGCTCGTAAATCCGATCGCCGTAGCCTCCGCCAGTGGCATCAGGAAAATCGATGAAAAGAAACAAATGGTCGCCGTTGCAACAGCAAACCCTCGGAGAAGCTGAAATTTCGGCATGGGAATCGCAAAGCCCTGCCGTCCTTGCTTGACGAACAGCAAAGTACCAAGGCCTAAAGCACCCACCGCGTACCGCAGCGCGGCTACCGCAGTACCTGGCCACGCGCCGGCGATGGTTTTAATGATCGCATCCCCCAAGGACAGCAATGCAAAACCACAAAGTGCATAAAAAAGGCCCGACCGGGCCGAAGATGATAACACGTACAATCCCCTTTTTGCTGCATCCACTTAGTTAGGTTTTGTTGGAATAGAAAGCTGCAGAAACCATGGCCTGGGGGTAATAAAGGATATCACCATTACTATTTTATTCACCATTTCCAGATAGCAGCAATGTGGTGAGGACCAAGGGCCATCGGAGCATGTTAGCGTGAACGCATTTGGAAAAAATCAGGCTTATCTGTGGGACGTCCATCATTTGGCGTGGCCCGCCCTATGCGGCGTAGCGGAATGGTACCTGCCCAACAACAGCCTGTTTTGAAGCCGCAGCCCGATTACATGCAGCCTGCTGGCAGCGGTGAACAATTTTCAACACTTGAAACGGTAGATCTGTCCGGTAATGCTATAATTCCACAAACGTCGATGCAGGAGGCTATGAGCCGTCTGTCTAATCGTGGGAACAACGCTGCGCCTATTGATGACGGCCCGCAGGGGTTCGAAGCTTCGGTCTATAAGATCAAGGAACAGGTGCTTCCGCGCTTGCTTGAGCGTGTGGACCCCGAGGCCGCAGCTTCGCTAAACAAAGAAGAGCTGACAGAGGAATTCCGGCCAATCATTCTTGAGGTTCTGGCAGAACTTAAACTTACCCTGAACCGGCGCGAGCAATTTGCACTGGAAAAGGTTCTAGTCGACGAGTTACTGGGATTTGGGCCGCTTGAGGAATTACTACGCGACCCGGATATCACCGATATCATGGTCAACGGCCCGCTTCAGACGTACATCGAAAAAAGGGTAAGCTGCAAATCGCGCCGATTCAGTTTCGCGATGAAGAACATTTGTTTCGGATTGCACAGCGGATCGTCAACCAAGTGGGTCGCCGCGTCGACCAGACCACGCCGCTTGCCGCTGCGCGCCTAAAAGACGGAAGTCGCGTCAACGTCATTGTGCCGCCCTTGTCACTGCGCGGAACTGCTATCTCTATTCGTAAATTTTCCGAAAAGCCGATCACCATTGATATGTTAAAGGGCTTTGATTCCATGAGCGAAGCCATGGCGACTGCGCTCAAAATTGCGGGCGCGAGCCGGATGAACATCGTCATTTCGGGCGGCACTGGTTCAGGAAAAACCACCATGCTCAACGCCCTGTCCAAAATGATTGACCCCGGTGAGCGCGTATTAACGATCGAAGACGCCGCCGAACTTCGGCTTCAGCAACCACATTGGTTGCCGCTTGAAATGCGCCCACCAAATCTTGAAGGCGATGGTGCGATTACCATCGGTGACCTTGTGAAGAACGCCCTGCGTATGCGTCCAGATCGAATCATTTTGGGCGAAATTCGTGGCGCAGAATGTTTCGATTTGCTCGCCGCCATGAACACTGGCCATGATGGATCCATGTGTACGCTGCACGCCAACAATCCGCGCGAATGTCTTGGGCGCATGGAAAACATGATCCTCATGGGCGACATCAAGATACCGAAGGAAGCCATTTCAAGACAGATAGCTGGATCCGTCGATCTCATCGTGCAGGTAAAGCATCTGCGCGACGGTTCACGCCGAACGACTCAAATCACCGAAGTGATTGGCATGGAAGGTGACGTTATTGTTACCCAGGATCTATTCAAATTTGAATATGGCGAAGAAGATGCAGATGGTAAAAATACATGGCGAATGGGTCGCCGGCGGCGTCCGGCCATACACACTCGAAAAGGCACGGCAATTTGGTTTCGACCAGCCATTTTTAGAAGCCTGCTTGGGTTAAAGCCCTTTAATAGCCAGTGCCGCAGCCAAAACGGTGCCGAGTACGGAAAGCACGGTTATAATCGGCCAAGGGACGAAACCTACGTCTTCGATATTGACGCGTTTATGGCGGCGGCGGTCCGCAAGGCTGCTGACCAACACCATCGATGCCGACAAAAGCGCGGCGGCGGTCCAAAAATGGTCCTGCCAGGCAAATTTTTCAATCCAATCCATCCACGGCCCCGTAGCCTTGTTTTAGCCAGCTATAAAGGGGGTCGGGATTATGCGACGGTTCGCATGAACTGGGATCTGCTTTCGTACCTCAGCGATTGTACCCATATCCAGATCCACAAACGCAAGATTAGGGGATGCACCCATATCAAGGACTATTTTTCCCCACGGATCAACGACCAGCGAGTGTCCATAGGTTTGGCGGCCATCTTCATGGAGCCCGCATTGGGCTGCGGCGATCACAAATGCTTCGCTTTCGATGGCCCGCGCCCGCAAAATACTATGCCAATGCGCCTGGCCGGTGGGTACCGTGAACGCCGAAGGCAAGGTAATGATATCCACGCAGGATTTGGCATAGGCGCTAAACAGGTCAGGAAATCTCATGTCATAGCAGATTGCAAGGCCCATGAGGCCAAGCGGAGTATGGATGACCACGGGCTGGTCTCCACCGGCATAGGCCGCGGATTCCTTCCAAGATTCCCCCGTGTCCAAATTGACATCAAACAAGTGCATCTTGTCGTATCGGGCCTTAATCTTGCCATCTGCGCCAATGATGATGGTGCGATTTGCAAGCTTTTGACCATTTTCATGGACAACGGGTATCGACCCAAGATGTAACCATATTCCATATTGCAATGCGCAGTCGGATAATCTCGCCAACGCCGCCATGTGCGCTTCGGCTGCCAAATGCGGCCGCGTGCGAACCCGGTAGCGATCAATCATTATAGACATTTCGGGTGCGAAATACATCGCGGCCCCCGCTTCGGCAGACCGCGTGATAGCATTGATCATGGCCAAAACATTACG
>CALGEE010000081.1 GCA_937881525.1 uncultured Sphingomonadales bacterium
TTCAATAATATAGGAAATGGGCATATTTTCAGACAATACCCTTAAAAAACGCATCAGATGACACCTTCAGTTCTACAAGAAAAAAGTATTCTTTCGATTGGTTCCTCTACGACAACTGATCCGACATTTCTGTCGATCTCAGAACAGATTGCAGTCCAATTGGCTAAGGACATATTATCAGGCAAACTGGCTGAAAACGACAAGCTTTCTGAACAAAAGCTTGCAGAGCGCTTTGACACCAGTCGAGGGCCTATCCGGGACGGGATAAAAATTTTGGAGCAGAATGGTTTTGTGAGGTCCAAGCCCCGTCTCAGTGCACGGGTCAACTCAATCACGCGCCATGAGATCCAGCAGCTGTTTGATGTCCGCGCTCAAATTTTGGGATTGCTTGCTCGTTATGCGGCGCGAAATGCGACGCCAGATGATCTTATGGCACTGCGTAAAAATGTCGAGCACCTGCAGCAGATGAGGCTTGAAACATCTGGTGACGTTGGTGCCTTCTTCGTTCAATCCCACATGTGCTGGTCGTTGCTGCATAAAACCGCCAAGGCCCGCAGGATTTCCGCTATCGGATCTTATGTTATGGGATCAGCGATCTGGCAGTTGGCTTTTCGAGACAGCCTTCTGCAAAAGACCGACGACTACCCGGATGATAAGTTCCTTCATAATTGGTGTGAGTTGCTGACCGCAATCGAAAACGGTGATGAAGACAAGGCTGAAGAAAGCGCGCGTGCACTAGTTGGTGTCACATGGGGCATGATCAAAGACTCGCTGACCTACCGGGTGGTTTCTTCGAATTCTGGTCCGGCACCCTAACCAAATTGACTAGAAAGCCCGCTTGTCCACGCACAGTTCGACGTTCGTTTGATTTTGCGCAACTACCAAATGCAGTAAATGGTGATCAACGAAAAAAATCTGGCTGGGTTAAAGTTGAGATGAGTATTTACATCGGCACTGATGCACTTTCGGAGGCGGGTTCAAAGCATCCATGTGCTGATATTCCGAGTCGACACTTCCTCAGGCGTGCTGTCGGCCGGGGTCACCATCTGAGCCCTCTTTGTAATATCTGGTATCGTCGCGATGGCAGTTTTTGACTTTGGGATCCTGTTGCCGAACTTTACGCGAAACCGGCGGTTGGAAATTTAATAAACCTAAAAATGAAGCGATGGGCATAAGGTTGCCGGAGGAGAGAAACATGATCGAACAAGACACTCAATTCAATCAATATCTGTCTGAACTGCGTCAGTGGGTCCGAGAGGTCGCAATTCCCGCCGAAGAACAGGTTGAAGCTGAAAATTGCGTGCCAGAGAAGATTGTTGAAGACATGCGGGCGCGGGGATATTTCGGCTGGAGCATTCCCGTCGAATTCGGCGGCGCCGGTTTTACGATGGAGCAACTGGCGCTGGCTGGGATAGAAATTGCGCAATGCTCGACTGCGTTCCGCGCCCGCTCGGGGACTAACACAGGTATCGGCTCGGAAGGGCTGGTTCAGGACGGGACCGACGCGCAGAAGAAAAAATATCTGCCAAAACTGGCCAGCGGTGCTCTAACTGGCTGTTTTGCGTTGAGCGAGCCTGACGCCGGTTCAGATGCGACAGCAATTGCAACGACCGCACATCGTGATGGGGACCATTATGTTCTGAACGGAACCAAGGTGTTTATCACCAATGCACCAATAGCGGATTTGTTCACTGTCATTGCCAGGACTGATCCCAGCCAACCCGGCTCGCGCGGTCTAAGCGCTTTTCTGGTTGAACGCGGCTCAGTTGGCCTGATGGCTGGTGAGCCCTATCAAAAAATGGGACAGGCCGGGTCCCCAGTATCCGAAGTTTACATGAGCGACTGCTGCGTGCCGGCTGAAAACCTGATTGGAGGGGTAGAAGGCCAGGGGTTTGCTACGATGATGAAAACGCTGAACAAGCAGCGCATCAATCTTGCGTCACTGTGCACTGGCTCGGCTATCCGGATGTTGGATGAGGCAGTTGCCCACAGCCTTTCGCGACATCAGTTTGGTAAACCAATTGGGGATTTCCAGCTTGTGCAAGCGATGATCGCAGATTGTCAGACGGAAATCCACGCCGCGCGGGCGCTTATCCTCGAAACCGCGCGAAAACGCGACGCAGGCGCTGATGTCACAATGCAGGCTTCGATTTGCAAATATTTTGCGTCCGAGGCCTGCGGGCGCGTTGCCGATAGGGCTGTGCAGATATTCGGTGGCTCTGGCTATGTTGCGGGTTATAGTTGTATCGAAAGACTTTATCGGGATGCACGCTTGTTCCGCCTCTACGAGGGTACCAGCCAGATGCACCAAATAACCATCGCAAAACGCACATTACGCGCAGCGACTGAAGCAAACGCTACATCAAAGTGAATGTTATTTGCAGTGATTCAGGTGTGATTGAACTATGCTGGGAAAACATAGCCTCTCAACCGCTAACGCATATGACACTGAAGCACTAGAAGATGCTTTGAAAGGCGCTTGTGGTGGCAATCTCCAAATCACTCAACGTCTTGCACTAAGGCGGCTAG
>CALGEE010000082.1 GCA_937881525.1 uncultured Sphingomonadales bacterium
GGGGAACCGTTTCGAGCGCACTCACAGGATTGTTAGCCATACATTCTCTCACTCGTTTTGATTATGCGTTTTTACGCGTCAATTTTGACTCGCATGATAGTCGAGAAAAAATGCATTGCTAGATGTGCATTATACAAATAGCGAGAGTTTTTTCGTCAAATGTTTAGCCAATGTCCCACGTCATAATGGACGCCGCCTTCAAGAAAGTAGATTATGCAATGACGCAACTCAATGGCCGGACCTGCCTGATTACCGGTGCTTCATCGGGCTTGGGTGCCCATTTCGCGCGGACGCTTTCCGCAGCGGGCTTTCGTCTAGTGTTGGCCGCACGGCGACTGGATAGGGTTCAGGCGCTTGCTGAAGAACTTCGAGCCGCAGGTGGTGGAGCATTTCCGGTGGCTATGGATGTCAGCGATGAGAAATCTGTCGCCTCGGCTTTTGACGTTGCCGAATCGGCGTTCGGCACGGTTGATACCGTCATCGCCAATGCCGGAGTCTCGGCCCCCGGGCGCTCAACCGAGATTAGGGTCGAATCGATGCGCAGCGTGCTGGATACCAATGTGTTGGGCGTACTGCTGACCGCACGGGAGGGCGCACGTCGCATGATCGCGGCGGGAAGCACGGAAAATGAACGGGGGAGGATCGTGCTGATTGGCTCGATTACTGCCGAAATGACTGGGCAAGGCGAAACGATCTATAGCGCCAGCAAGGCTGCAGTCGCCCATTTGGGTCGCAATTTAGCGAAGGAATGGGCGCGTTTGGGCGTGAATGTCAACGTGATCCAGCCCGGTTATATTCAGACCGAGCTCTCGGGCGACTGGTTCACAGGCGAGGCTGGAAAGGCACAGATAGCAAGTTTTAACCGTCGCCGGTTGCAGCCAATCACATCCTTGGATGCGCCGTTGCTCTATCTTTGCTCGAACGATTCAGTGCACACGACCGGCGGAATTTTTACCATTGATGACGGACAATCGTTATGACCATTTCAAAACAAGCGCTGGATATTGCCGATAAGGTGGAGGCCTTTGTTCGCCAAGTCGTAATCCCCTATGAACAAGATCTGCGCCGCGACCATCATGGAGCTCCGACGGACGAGCTCGTTTACGAAATGCGGGAGAAAGCGCGTGCTGTTGGCGTGTTGACTCCTCATGTTTTGCCGGATGGTGGGCACTTGAACCAGCGCGAAACGGCGGTAGTGCTCATCAAGAGCGGATTGTCGCCACTGGGTCCGCTAGCGTGCAATACGATGGCGCCCGATGAGGGCAATATGTATTTGCTCGGCAAGGTTGGCAGCCCCGAACTGAAGGAACGCTTCCTTAAAGAACTGGTTGCGGGCCGTGCCCGATCCGCCTTTTTTATGACAGAACCGGCGCTGGAGGGTGGGGCAGGCTCCGATCCGTCGATGATGAAAACAACGTGTAAGCTCGATGGCAACCACTGGATAATCAACGGCCGCAAAACCTTCATCACCGGCGCTCAAGGCGCAAGCGTCGGAATCGTGATGGCGAAAGCCGAAGAAGGCGCATGCATGTTTCTGGTCGATTTGCCCGATCCCGCGATCCGCATCGAGCATGTACCGAACACTATCGATAGCTCGATGCCGGGCGGCCATGCAACCATAGCCATCGAGAACCTTCGGGTCCCGGCAGACCAGATGCTAGGCGAAGCGGGCGAGGGGTTCAAATATGCGCAAATCCGCCTGAGTCCCGCGCGGTTATCGCATTGCATGCGCTGGCTGGGCTGCTGCATTCGCGCGCATGAAATTGCCACGGATTATGCCAACCGCCGCGAAGCGTTCGGCAAAGTGCTGGTCGATCACGAAGGCGTAGGTTTCATGCTGGCCGAAAACATGATCGATTTGAAACAGTGCGAGTTAATGATCGATTGGTGCGCATCGGTGCTCGATACTGGGTCGCTTGGCACGGTAGAAAGTTCGATGGCCAAAGTAGCGGTGTCCGAGGCGTTGATGCGCATTGCAGACCGCTGTGTTCAGGTGATGGGCGGCACGGGTGTGACTGACAAAACTATCGTCGAGCAGGTTTTCCGCGAAGTCCGCGCCTTCCGGATCTATGATGGTCCCACCGAAGTGCATAAATGGAGCCTTGCCAAAAAGATCAAGCGCGACTGGAAACATGCCAATGGGGGATGACGCCAATCAAGGGGCAGGGGCGATCCGCACGGAAGTAAACGAAGCGGCACTTGCCGAATGGCTTTCGGCCAATGTCGAGGGTTATCAGGCGCCACTGAGCATCGATCAGTTTAACGGGGGCCAATCAAATCCGACCTATCGGCTGACCACACCAAATGCGCGCTATGTGCTGCGCTGCAAACCGCCGGGGGAGATATTGAAAGGCGCGCATGATGTGATGCGCGAAGCCCAGGTGATGGCAGCTTTAGCGGATACTGATGTGCCCGTGCCTCGCATATTGGGCATTTGTTCTGACCCTGCGATATTGGGCAGCGACTTTTTCGTCATGGAAATGGTTGATGGGCGTATCTTCTGGGATGCGAGCTTCCCGGAAATTCCGGTGGCCGAGCGCGCCGCTTATTTCGATGCGATGAACGCAGTGATTGCAACAATGCACAATCTTGATCCGGTCGCCGTCGGCCTCGGCGATTATGGCCGGGCAGGTAATTATTTCGAACGACAGATTGGCCGCTGGTCACAGCAGTATCTGGCCGATGAACTTGCCGGACGCGATCGAGATATGGACGCAGTTGTTGCCTGGTTGCCTACTGCCATCCCTGAGGGTGACGAGACGCGGCTAGTCCATGGCGATTTCCGCTGCGACAATATGATCTTCCACCCGATCGAGCCGCGTATATTGGCGGTATTGGATTGGGAGCTTTCCACCTTAGGACATCCGCTCGCGGACTTCGCCTATCACGCGATGATGTAC
>CALGEE010000083.1 GCA_937881525.1 uncultured Sphingomonadales bacterium
CGGAACACCCAAAGCGAACCCCTGGTGCAAGCCCGAGGATGACTACGTTTATCTTGAAGAACATATCACGGGCAGCCAAGGCCCGATATTAGACCCGGGTGAAACCTTGTCCGTTGGTTATGGTTTCAAAGAAAGCGCTAAGTTCAATGTCTCTTGGGCTGCTTGCGAAATCGATACAAGCAAAAATAATTCAGTGTTTTTCTTGATGACCTCTCCATACTTCAGGTTCAATGCGACCTGCAAGCACGAGTGTGAATAATGAAGCGAGATTGAAGTCCCGTCAGCCGTAAACCGAAAATGATGCACTGGCGCTATAGAATAGGAAAACGATATGCTCAGATCCAGCGTGACGACCATCTGCATGGCGACCTTTGCTTCTTGCGCATTTGCGCAAGGCACCGGTTCGGGGTCGGCGACACTAGGCGGCGGGGATTGTGCTGAATTCGTCGCTGGCCAAAGCGTTGATGACATGATCGCGAGTGCGGGAAGCATCGAGCATTTGTACAGCCTCAGCACATCGCAGATTCAAGAGTATGATCGATGGCTGGTTGAGGTTGAAAAAGTCATGAACCAAGGCGTCAAAGAGCAAGATATCAGAGATCTCTACGAACAGGGGATTGAGGCCCGAGCGATGGAGGTGCAACTGAGCGCCGCACTGGAATGCCGAATGGGAATGTAACCTGGTGTGCGCATTCCGATACATCCGTTCGGCTGTTCCGACAGCACCCTGTCAGGTACTGTCAGAGCAAAACTGCTTGAGGCAAGCAGGCCGGTTCCGTAGCCTCGCTGGATGACAAAACGCTCATCCTTCCGCTACTTCAAAACGAGCCCTGAGATCACCCGGTTGGCGGTAGTGAAGTACGCCCATTTACACTTTCACTCCGAAACGTCGAGGACCTGCTGCACAAACGAGGTTTCGATTTCAGTCACGAATTGGTGCGATATTGGCAGAATAGACTTTGCCCAATGTTCGCTGCCGAGATCCGCAGAAAACGGGTTAGCCGGATGCGTGCTCACTCGGACTGGCGGTGGCCTCTCGACGAGACGTTCGTGAAGATCAACGACGAGACGTACTACCTTTGGCGTGCTGTTGTTCGCGACGGCGCGAGGGGCTGACACTACGAGTTGGATCGCGGTCGCGTTTGTAGCGAGTAGGTTTCGAAACCACAGGTCGACATAATAGATTCAAGGGTTTACGCGGTAGAGATGGGGTGGATGCCGCTCTCCCCAGACGGCATCGCAATGTGCCAAGCTTGT
>CALGEE010000084.1 GCA_937881525.1 uncultured Sphingomonadales bacterium
ATCACCGCGTCGTGTTAACCTGCGAACTCCGCTAACCCTATTTAATTTCAAAGCGCCGAGCGAGGTCCCGAAAGCCTCGCCAACAATTTTACGCATGATTATTGACGAGGATTGGCTGTAGCTCCGAGCAGTTTGGACAGCTTCATCGCAATATACGTTTTATCAAGCCACTTTCATTTAGGTGCTTATCGAAAAAATCGTGGGCTAAAATGTAGGTCGTGTTTTGCGGGGTCACTTTACTGGAACAGATTACTTGCAAGGGGCATTGCCTCGGGATAGCTTAGATTGATCTGCCCCCTTTAGAGTGTTCTAAAATCTATGTTATTTTGAACACAGAAGGGGATGACGTATGCCATTGACTAGATGCTACACCATGTTTTAGCACTTTCACGTCGCATCATCCAATTTTCCATAAAGGTAGCCGCTATCGTGTCAGCACAACGAACAGCCAGCGGAGTCAAATTACTTGCGTTAAGCGGAATCCTTTACAGCTTGGCGGGGTGTGGCGGTGATACCGCCAGCAGTAACACGACGCCAATAACGGTTACGCCAACGCCAAGTCCGACGCCTACGCCAACGCCAACCACAACAAGCACAGCGACCGTGCTGTGTCCGTTTAGCGGCAGCTACCAGGGTACATATAGCACGTCGGGCTCGCTGACTTCGACTTGGAGCTGGGCATGCAGCAGTACGGCGCGCTCTTTGATAGCAAATGGATTGCCTAACCATACCGTCGGCACATTCCCCAACACCGGTAATCCAAACACGATTACGGCCCAGAATATCAGGTTCTCTGCCACGTTGACGCCGGCGAAAGGCGCGACGAATATCGCCATCGGTGGCCCTGGCGGCGCGAATGCCTTCTCGCTACAGGGCGTCAAATTTGATCCGGGTACTGCGGGCACCTGTGCCAGCACGATCACCGCGACGTCGCAGTGCAACCTTGCGAACGGTGCTGGCGGCACGTGGCGGATTGAGGCATTGGGCCAGAATAGTTTCGACTTTGGGGAAGATGCGAACAATGCGCACGTCCAGCCAACGGGTGAATATCATTATCATGGTATACCCGAAGGGCTTCTTACCAACGCAGGCGCCAGCGATACCAATCGCAAAATGGTCCTTGTAGGTTGGGCCGGTGACGGTTTCCCGATCTATGCCCGCTATTGCTATTCGACCGCGACCGACGCGACTAGTGCGATCAAGGTTTGCAAAGGCAGCTATGTCAAAGACACGGTGGCCGATCCCGGGCGGCCTGCGACGTCGCTTGTTCCGCTCGGCGCCTTTGTTTCGGACTGGACCTATGCGGCAGGCACTGGCGATCTGGATGACTGTAACGGCCGGACAGGCGTAACGCCTGAATTCCCGGACGGTATATATTACTACATGGCAACAGATAGTTACCCCTATTTCAGCCGCTGTGTGAAAGGACTTTGATATGTGTGAATTGTGTAATTCAAACAAAGTAACGTACTTCGCATTGGCAGTTATCGGTATATTTCAGTCATTCAAGTTCCTATCAAAATTATCGCGCCGACATTAAGGTGCCGCCACAGTCGTGGTGACGTGCCCGTCAGCAAAGACTGAGGCTTAAGTCACAGAAAGAACTAAAAAATGTGGAATAAAAAATTTATGTTAGCCGTAGCTGCGTCTACAACTATGCTTATCGAAGCACGGTTGAATGCAGGTTATGACTGCTCAAGTTATTTAAGCGATTACGCAACAGCCGGATTCAGGAAACACGCTGTACAATGCGCTGAATGCAGCCATTAGCTTTTAGGCCCATGTTTGCGCACCAAGCATTAACGTGCCCTGCGGCAACGGTCTGAACAAAAACGGACATTGTCCCAATCCTTCGCCCATTTCTTGCGCCATGCAAAAGGCTTTTGGCACGCAGCACAAATTTTCGACGGCAAGTCGCCTTTTTTAACCATTTTGGGCATGAGGCAGTCCTTATGAGGCACGCGGTCAGTGTAAAGGCTTGTAACATTTTTATCGCAGTTTTATCTATATTTTGACGAATGAAATTAAGCAATTGCTGTGCAGCATTTCTAACGTTATTACTCTCGGG
>CALGEE010000085.1 GCA_937881525.1 uncultured Sphingomonadales bacterium
TATCCAAAGTGTATACCGGAAAATAATTAACCAATAAAATCTATATTATTCAATGATATAATAGGTGTAATTGGCGGACAGGGTGGGATTCGAACCCACGGTGAGCTTCCACCCACGACGGTTTTCAAGACCGTTGCCTTAAACCACTCGGCCACCTGTCCACTTACGAAGCGTCCCCTAGCCAGTGCGGTTTGCGATAGCAAGCGTAGATGACGCGCTGTTGCCCCACAGCACACGATGAAATGGGCGCTCGACGGGATCAAAGTAATTCACAGGCTTTGTTCGTTGTGCCAATATGCAGCCATGCAGAAGACAGGTCACCGCATGCGCGCACATAGAAAGATACTGACAGCTTTGGCCATCAGCGCCAGCGTATTGATGCTTAGCCCAAATGTGTTGGCGCAAGATGCGGCGGTACCGCCCACGCGGTCGCCCGTGTCCGCACCCATTGCCAGCACAAACATCCATGAAGCTGGTTTTCGGGCGTATCTGTTGCAGGTGCGGCAGCGGGCGTTGGGCGAAGGCGTTTCCACTGCAACGCTTGACCGCGTGCTGCCATCGCTGAGCTTTAACCGAACCGTGGTCCGCCTGGACAAGCAGCAACCAGAAGGCGCATCAAACGCGCCGGTGCCGAACTTTGCACCCTATAAAGCAACCCATGTGGATGCGTCGCGCATTGGAAGGGGGCGCTTTAAATATGCAGAGCTTCGGCCGTTGCTGGAGCGGATTGAGAGAGAAACCGGCGTGCCGGAAGAAATCATGATCGCCATTTATGGCCATGAGACCAGTTATGGCGCGGTGACGGGCAATTTTAACGCGCCCGAGGCTTTAGCGTCACTTGCCTATGAGGGGCGCAGACGGCCGTTGTTCGAGGCGGAGTTGGTTGCGGTCCTTAAGATGATTGACCGTGGTGTGCCACAATATGCGATTACGGGAAGCTGGGCAGGGGCACTGGGCAAGCCCCAGTTTCTGCCTTCGGTATATTTGCGGCTCGCCCGCGATGGCGATGGTGACGGCTATGCCGACATCTGGCGCAGCGAAGTCGACGCCATGACGTCTATCGCCAATTATTTCGTCAATGCTGGCTGGCGGCGCGGCGAGGAATGGGGCTTTGCCGTCAATGTTCCAGCAGCTTTAAACCGTGACAAATTGGGGTCACGCATGTCACCGCCGCGATGCCCGCGCGTTTTTGGCCGACACAGCCAGTGGCGCACCATTACTGAATGGCGTCAGCTGGGGATATCGCCCCAGAGCGGGTCGTGGCCAAAGGACAGCATGATGGCCACGTTACTTGAACCCGATGGCGTCGGCAAAACTGGCTATCTTCTGGGCGGAAATTACCGCGTTATATTGGACTATAACTGTTCGAATTTTTACGCGCTTTCGGTAGGGTTGTTGGCTGACCAGCTGCGCAATTAGTGTTCCGACCAATGCCAGCAGACCGCTATACGCGGCGGTTAAAATCGCCTATCATATTGCGAAGGCAAGCGGTTCTACCATTTGATCACGGAACAGAAGAATTTATGCGCCATTTAGCAGACACATTGAGCGGCCAGCAACACAGGGTAAGCCTGTGACCGCCCGTGGCCGATTTATATCAATCGAGGGCGGTGAAGGGGTTGGCAAATCGACCCAAATCGCCGCGCTAGCCGCATTCATTGAACAAAAGGGCTTTAAGGTTGTATTGACCCGCGAGCCGGGCGGCACGGAGGGCGCGGAGACTATCCGGCAATTGGTGCTTGGCGGCAGCGCAGAACGCTGGTTGCCACGCGCAGAGGCATTATTATTCGCTGCGGCCCGAAGTGACCATGTTGAACGGTTGATCGAACCCGCACTGGCCAGGGGAAAATGGGTTATATCGGACCGCTTTATCGACAGCAGCCGCGCCTATCAGGGTGCAGGCTCTGGCCTGTCGGATGCGGATATTATGGCGCTGCACCACATCGGCAGCCAGGGTATGTTACCCGACCGGACTTTAGTGTTGCGGCTTGATTCCAAAGAAGCCGCCAACCGCGCCGCTGCGCGCGACCAGAACCAACCTGACCGCATTCAGGGCCGCGTCGAAACTTTCCACGCCGACGTTGACATAGCGTTTGTGAGCTTTGCCG
>CALGEE010000086.1 GCA_937881525.1 uncultured Sphingomonadales bacterium
ACGCCCATCGGGTCAATATTTTCGATCGAGCAGATGATGATGGCGTTGTCCGCGCGGTCACGCACGACTTCCATCTCATATTCTTTCCAACCGAGCAGAGATTCTTCAATCAACACCTCAGTGGTTGGCGAGGCATCAAGCCCGCCCGTAACGATCTTGATAAATTCGTCGCGATTATACGCAATTCCACCGCCTGTGCCGCCCATGGTGAAGCTTGGGCGGATGATCGAAGGTAGTCCTGTGCGTTCCAGAACCTCAAGCGCCTCTTCCAGCGAATGCGCGATACCCGACCGTGCGGATTCCAGACCAATTTTGGTCATCGCATCACGGAATTTGATCCGGTCCTCGGCTTTATCAATCGCCTCGGCATCGGCGCCGATCATCTCGACGCCATATTTTGCCAGCGTACCATCGTTGAACAACGCCAAAGCGACGTTTAGCGCGGTCTGCCCGCCCATCGTCGGCAACACCGCGTCGGGGCGTTCTTTTTCAATGATCTTGGCCACAATTTCAGGTGTAATTGGCTCAACATAAGTCGCGTCGGCCATATCCGGATCGGTCATGATCGTCGCCGGATTGGAGTTGACGAGGATGATGCGATAGCCCTCTTCGCGCAGCGCCTTACACGCCTGCGTTCCCGAATAATCAAACTCGCACGCCTGCCCGATAATGATGGGGCCAGCGCCGATGATAAGGATGGATTTTATATCAGTACGTTTGGGCATTTTAATTCATATTTCCAAAAACCCTGGCCGTCCGATCATGGCTATGACGAGGTGTGGAGGAGATCGTTGCGCGGATCATTAAAAACAGATCAGGCATCATACGGCTCATCCCATCATCTCAGCAAATTTCTCGAACAGATAATGGCTGTCCTGCGGGCCGGGTGAGGCTTCGGGGTGATATTGTACTGAAAACGCTGGTTGGTCGGTAAGTTCGAAGCCGCAATTGCTGCCGTCGAACAGGCTTATATGCGTTGCCTTCGCGTTGGCAGGCAAGGTCGCCGCGTCCACAGCGAAGCCATGATTCATGCTGGTAATCTCAACCGCGCCGTCGCTGAGGCGCTTGACCGGATGGTTTGCACCGCGATGGCCTTGATGCATCTTTTCAGTCTTCGCGCCAACGGCAAGGCCAAGCATCTGGTGCCCCAAGCAAATACCGAACAGCGGCTTTTGGGTATCAAGCCATTGTTTGATCACGGGCACGGCATACACACCCGTCGCTGCTGGATCGCCCGGGCCGTTCGACAGGAACAGGCCGTCGGGCGCGTAGCCCATGATTTCCTCAAACGACGCAGTTGCGGTAACGATAGTTAGATCGCAGCCAACATCGACGAGGTTACGCAAGATATTGTGTTTGATGCCATAATCAATGGCGACGACTTTTTTGCGCCCCTTGGCTGGCGCTAAATAGCCCGCACCCAACTTCCAAAGCCCTTGATCCCAGCCATAAGTCTGCAACGTCGTCACATCCTTCGCAAGGTCCATGCCCTCCAACCCAGCCCAGGCCTTCGCCCGCGCCAACATGGCTGGCACATCAAAGTTGCCGCTGGCGGAGTGCGCGATCACGGCATTTGGCGCGCCAGCGACGCGGATGAGCCGGGTCAGCGCGCGGGTATCGACGCCCGATATGCCGATGCGACCGTTGGACTTCATCCATGCATCGAAATGCTGCGTGCTGCGAAAATTTGATGGGTCAGTCACGTCTTGCCGGACAATTGCGCCCAAAGCATGGGGTTTAAGCGCCTCGACATCTTCGGGGTTCGTGCCAACATTGCCGATATGAGGGAAGGTGAAGTTGATGATTTGTCCGGCATAAGACGGGTCCGTCATAACCTCTTGATAGCCGGTCATTGCGGTGTTGAAGCAGACTTCGCCCACCGCCTGACCCTGTGCGCCAAAGCCCCTGCCCCAGACAACTTCCCCGGACGCCAGAACCAATACCCCCGTCGCTCCAGAAGGCGCGCGCGAAGGGTTGGGGTCGGCCATGATGGGGTCGCTCCTGATAAAAAGATTTCAGCAATGTCGCTAAGGCACCGGGCGTAGAGATGGTCGGCACCAGCGTCAATGCCAATCTCGCCAACTTGAAGGCGTCTCGGCATCTTAACTGTGGATGAAACCGGATTAAGACCCTTAACCAAGTTCCGGGTGACGGAATCTGGATGTTGGTCTAACAGCGTTCTTCATCAAAATTCGGAACCTAATATGATTCGTGACACCATAAAAGCCGCCCAGATCACCGCAATGAAGGCAGGCGAGAAAGAGCGGCTGGCCGCCGTCCGCCTGATCCTCGCCAAGATCAAAGACCGTGACATTGAATTACGCACGGCATCGCAACTGCCCGATGATGACGCGATGGTCGTTGAGGTCATGCAAAAAATGATCAAGCAGCGCCGCGAATCGATCGCGCTTTATGAACAGGGCGGCCGCGCAGAGCTGGCGGCGGTCGAGGCGGCTGAACTTGCGATCATCGAAGATTTCCTGCCGGCGCAGTTAAACGACGCGGAAATCAGCGCCGCGATTGAGGGTATCAAGACAGAACTTGGCGCAGAGAGCCTGAAAGACATGGGCCGCGTGATGGCGACGTTGAAAGAGCGCCATGGTCCGCAGCTCGACATGAGCAAGGCCAGTGGGCTGGTGAAAGCGGCCTTGAGTTGATATTTGGGGCAGACATTACAGGACCGCGATAGGTGTCTCTTACCCCACAATGGCTTGATGAGTTGCGTTCGCGAACGACGCTTTCTGCGCTGATCGGACGCACCGTAAAAGTGACCAAGGCGGGGCGCGAGTACAAAGCCTGCTGTCCGTTCCATAATGAGAAGTCGCCCAGCTTCACGATCAACGACGAAAAAGGCTTCTACCATTGCTTCGGCTGCTCCGCCCATGGCGATGCCATCCGTTGGATGACCGACCAGCGCGGCCTTTCGTTCATGGACGCAATCAAGGAATTGGCAGCCGAAGCCGGCATGGATGTCCCTGCCCCCGACCCGCAAGCTGCAATGAGGGCGGAGAAGGCGAACAGCCTGTATGACGTTATGACGGCAGCGCAAGCGTGGTTTGTGACACAATTGCTTGGCGTGGAAGGTGCTGCCGCGCGTGGCTACCTGAAACAGCGTGGTTTTACAGAGCAGACGATCCGGGATTTTGGTTTTGGTCTTGCCCCTGACAATCGCACTGGCCTGAAGACAGCGCTTAAGCAATTTGGCGACCCCATGTTGATTGAGGCAGGATTGCTCATCTCGGTGGAGGAGAAAGCCCCGTACGACCGCTTTCGTGGCCGGTTGATGATCCCAATCCGTGACCCACGTGGCCGCGTAATCGCCTTTGGTGGTCGTATTTTGGGCGAAGGGAAGCCGAAATATCTCAACTCGCCGGACACGCCTTTGTTCGACAAGGGCCGTACGCTGTACAATCTGGACAAATGTTCTCCAGCTTCGCGGCAAACGGGGCGTGTGATTGTGGTCGAAGGCTATATGGACGTCATTGCGTTGGCGCAGGCCGGCTTTGCCGACACCGTAGCGCCGCTCGGCACTGCACTTACAGAACAGCAGATCCAGATGTTGTGGCGGATGACGGAAAAGCCCTTATTATGCTTTGACGGTGACTCCGCTGGTCAGAAAGCCTCCATGCGAGCAGCCTTGCGGGCGCTACCATTGTTAAAGCCAGGCCACAGCTTGCAGTTCGTGACCCTGCCTGAGGGACAGGACCCGGACGATATTGTGAAGTCATCCGGCGCCACTGCCCTTACAAAGCTTCTAGAAGCCTCTCAGCCGCTCGTGGAGAGGTTGTGGAGGGCTGAGGCAAATTCAGTTCCCCTAGACACGCCAGAGGACCGTGCGGGGCTTAAACAGCGCCTTGGCACGCATACGGCAAACATCGCTGATGGCGAAATCCGCCGCCATTACGCCGATACCTTTCGCGAGCGGTTTGATAATCTATTCGCGCAACGCCGAACCACGCCACCTGCGCGCTCAGGGCCGTTTGTGCGTGGGCAGAACCGTGACTGGCGTAAACCGCAGATCTTGCCGCCTGGCGCCGAAACCAAAAGCTTCAATGCCAAGGTATCTGACTTTCTTATTCAGGGTGTACTCGGCGCGCTGCTGCGCCATCCAGCGCTCATCCGACAACATCACGAGGCACTAAGCAACTTCATTCCGCCCGACGCGAATCACGCGGCATTGCTAAACGTGATGCTCAACGAATCGTTTACCAAAGAATCGCTTGATACAGACGGGTTAATTACCATATTGGACGAGAAGTTGTATAATGTGGCTTCAACGCTCCTGCACAGTAACGGCACGGTATTTGCCTTTAACCGCGAAGAGTTGATTGGAGGAAGCGACGGTTTGTCCAACGCGTCAATAGATTTGGGTGAAGCAATTCGGCTGATGAAGCAGCGTCCTGCGCTGGAAGAAGCCTTGGAACGCGCCACATATTTGGCGAGTTTAGAAATGACGGACGAGACTTTTGCCGAACAGCAAAGGTTGCGCCACGAAAAAAAGGTATTTGACGACCGCATCATCGAGTTCTTTCGGCGTGATGCGGACAGTTTGTAAGTTTAACGGGGAATTATTTTGGCAAGTCGCGCAAATGAAAACGAAGAAGATATTGTCGAAAACGGTGATGCTCCGGTGATAGACCTAAATGATGCGACTGTCAAAAAGCTGCTCGCTAAGGCGAAGCGCCGAGGCTTCCTTACCTATGACGAGCTGAATGCGGCGCTGCCGCAGGATCAGATGTCGTCAGAACAGATTGAAGACGTCATGTCGGCGATTAACGACATGGGCGTTCAAATCGTTGAGAATGACGAAGCCGGTGAAGATGGTGAGGAGGAGGAGCAAGACGAAGAAGTCGAAACCATCGACAATATTTCCGAAAATGATCCCCGCTCGCTTACGAACACGATCAAAAAAACAGGTACCGGTGAACGCACCGACGACCCTGTACGCATGTATCTGCGCGAAATGGGCGCGGTTGAATTGTTATCGCGCGAGGGCGAAATTGCCATTGCAAAGCGGATCGAGTCCGGCCGCGACACCATGATCTTGGGCCTATGCGAAAGCCCGATTACGTTCCACGCGATCATTGATTGGTCAAATGCGCTCAACGACGGCGAAATGCAGTTGCGCGAAATCCTCGATCTCGACGCCATGCTCTCGAAGGAGCCTGCGCCTGAAGCACTCACCGAAGACCGTGAAGAAGAAGGCAACGGCGAAATCAGCGAGAAGACTGCGGGCCCCTCCTATAAAGCGGAAGAAGAAGTTGAAGACGAACCCGCAGCGGCAAGCGACGAAGAGGAGGATATGACGGAGCGGCGTTCGCGCCCTGTGGAGGAGGAAGAAGAGGAGGACAACACCCTCAGCCTAGCGCAGATGGAAGAGGCTTTGAAGCCCGCCGCGCTCGAGCGGTTTGCCATGATTACATCATTGTTCAAGAAATTTTCCAACATTCAACTTGAACGAATGCGCGCACTAAACGCAGGCGAAGATTTCTCCACAGCCTCGGAAAATAAGTATCACAAATTGCGTGAACAATTGACTGCCGAAGTCGAAAGTGTTCAATTCCATGCGAACAAGATTGAGTATCTTGTCGACCAGTTATATTCGTTCAATCGCCGCCTGACTGCCCTGGGTGGCCAAATGCTGCGCCTGGCAGAGCGACACAAGGTGCCGCGCAAAGCGTTTCTTGATAGCTATATGGGCCATGAGCTTGACGAAAACTGGCTCGCAGATGTGTCGAGCATCGACAAGAAATGGACGGCTTTTGCGACAAACGAGGCTGAGAGCGTTGAGCGTGTCCGCAGCGAGATAGCGGACATCGCCGCCAATACCGGCATGGCGCTTGGCGAATTCCGCCGCATCGTGAACATGGTGCAAAAGGGCGAACGCGAAGCGCGTATCGCCAAAAAGGAAATGGTTGAAGCCAATCTGCGCCTCGTGATTTCCATCGCCAAAAAATATACTAACCGCGGCCTTCAGTTCCTTGACCTCATTCAGGAAGGCAACATCGGCCTTATGAAGGCGGTTGATAAGTTCGAATATCGCCGTGGCTATAAATTCAGCACATACGCGACATGGTGGATCCGGCAGGCAATTACCCGTTCTATTGCTGACCAAGCACGTACGATACGTATTCCAGTCCATATGATCGAAACGATCAACAAGCTTGTGCGCACGAGCCGCCAGTTCCTGCACGAACAAGGCCGCGAGCCAACACCGGAAGAAATGGCCGAGCGACTTTCTATGCCGCTTGAAAAAGTGCGTAAGGTGATGAAAATTGCCAAGGAGCCAATCAGCCTTGAAACGCCAATTGGTGACGAAGAAGACAGCCATTTGGGCGACTTCATTGAAGATAAAAACGCGGTCATCCCTGTGGATGCGGCGATACAGGCCAACTTGAAAGAGACTGTAACCCTCGTGCTTGCATCGCTGACGCCGCGTGAAGAACGCGTGCTGCGCATGCGCTTTGGCATCGGAATGAATACCGACCATACGCTTGAGGAAGTGGGCCAACAGTTCAGCGTAACGCGCGAGCGTATTCGCCAGATTGAAGCCAAGGCCTTGCGCAAGCTGAAGCACCCAAGCCGCAGCCGTAAAATGCGCAGCTTCCTAGACCAGTAATCAGGCAGACAAAATTGAAAATACGGGCCCTTTCTTGCGTGCAAGATTGGTCCCGGTTTTGTTGCGCGCGGCATAATGGGATCGCGCGCATTTTTTTATAGCCTATTGCATAACGACAACAGGCAACTTAACGAATTAACTGTTCGATTAACTAACAGGGTACCTCCATGCGCTTTCAAGGCACTGATGATTACGTAGCTACCGATGATTTAAAGGTCGCTGTTAACGCTGCGACAACATTGCGCCGGCCCTTGTTGGTTAAGGGTGAACCTGGAACGGGTAAAACCGTTTTGGCATATGAAATAGCGAAAGCGCTCGGTACGCCGCTCATCGAATGGAATATCAAATCCACGACAAAGGCGCATCAGGGCCTTTATGAATATGACGCCGTTGCGCGTCTTCGCGATAGCCAATTGGGCGAGGCGCGCGTGCACGACATCAAAAACTACATCAAAAAAGGTAAGTTGTGGGAAGCGTTCACTGCGCCCCAACTGCCCGTGTTGTTGATCGACGAGATCGACAAAGCCGATATCGAATTTCCTAACGATTTGTTGCAAGAACTCGATCGCATGGAATTCTTCGTTTACGAAACGCAGGAAACCATAAAGGCGGTTGAGCGGCCCATCGTTATCATCACGTCAAACAACGAAAAGGAATTGCCCG
>CALGEE010000087.1 GCA_937881525.1 uncultured Sphingomonadales bacterium
AGAGGCTACGAGACCACCCTGCCCGTCTCAAGCTCGTTTTGTCTGACAGTGCCCACTCACGGGCGCGGCGTGGTTTTCGCTGTGACGCGGCATGTTTCGCCAGCGCGGTCATTCTCTGGGCTTTTGGCCTAACGGATCGTAAGCAGGGTCAGAGAGCAAAGTGATTTGGCAGCGGTTGCCAAGGATATCGGTTTCCAAATTGCTGGCATCTTCGTATCCGGCGAACAAAAAACCAATACCGAGTGACTGTTTCACGCGGGTGCCATACGTGGCGCTGGAAACCCAACCGGCAAGTTCTGAACCTGCAAAAATCGCCTCACCTCCGTGCGGATCATCCCCTTGGGTATTGATCAGGAACTTCACCATGCGATAGCGGAGTGGATTTCGCCGAATGCGTTGCAGCGCACTTGCGGCATGAAAATCGTCGCGCTTTTCATCGATCAAACCGCCCATTCCAGCCTCAAAAGGTGTGATTTCGACGTTTAGCTCTTCCCCAGTTCGGGCAAAGCCCTTTTCAATTCGCATGGTGTTGAGCGCGCGGGCCCCGAACATCGCGGGTGGCATGCCCCCGTTGGCGGCAATGATCTCGTCATGAAGGGTCACCTGATCTGACATGGCGCAATGAATCTCGTAGCTGACCTCGCCTACATAGGACAAGCGCAGCACTGTACATGCGAATTCACAATCCCCGATGAACATATCTTTGCCCCGGAAAAACGCTGGCAGGGACTCTCCCAGCAACGCCTGGGCCAATTGGGTCGCATTCGGCCCTGTAATTACAAAACCTGCGGTCTCGTCTGTTCGGTTGCTTAGGCTAACGTCCAGCCCTTTGGAAAGGGGCTGCAAAAGGCGTTCATGAATACGGTTGGCGCCGCCCGAACCAAACAGGCGAAAACGTTGTGCATTCACGCGCAAGATGGTCATGTCGCCGACCAGGTTTCCGTTTTCATCAACCAGCGGTGAGAGTGACATCCTTTCCGCCTCTTTTGGAATCCGTCCCGGCAAGGCGCGCCGCAGGAAGGTTTCGGCATCCGGACCTTCGATCACGAATTGTGAAAAGGTCAGCAAATCGCCCAAGGCCACGTCTGTCGCGACGGCCATGGTTTCCTTTGCGATGGCGTCGAACGCCTCGCTGCGTCTGAAGGTCGGCGTTTCACGCGGCTGAGTGCCGGGTTCGCCGAACCACAACGGACGCTCCCACCCATCGGACATGCCAAAACAGGCGCCCAACTCGCGGTATCGTTCAAACATCGGCGAGGTGCGGACCGGGCGCCCGGCGTGAACTTCTTCATTAAGAAAATGTTGCTTGTACCTTGTGGCATAGGCGTCATGAGCTCGCTTCAGGGCAAAGTCTCCGATCGCCCAATCCCCAAATCGCGCCAAGTCACAGCCTGAAAGGTCGCGCGATGGCGTGCCTTGGGTCAACCATTCGCCAATCAACTGGCCAAAGCCACCGGACATGGCGATCCCGGCAAGAAAACCCGCAGCGCAGAAGTGGTTTGTCTGCCCAGGCATCCAGCCCACCAAGGGGCGCACATCGGGCGTAAAGACAAACGGACCATTGACAGTGGATTTGATCCCCGCTTCGGCGAGGCAAGGCAAGGCCTCCCAGATTTGCTCAAGATTTGGCAAAAGCCGGTCAATATCGGCTGGCAAAAGCTGATTTGAGAAATCCGCGGGCATGCCACCCACTCCGAAATCATGGCTTTCGTCTTCATAGATGCCAAAGAGGATGCCGCCCGCTTCGCGCCGGGCGTAAACACCAATATCCACGTCTCGCAACACTGGCGGTTCAAAATCAAGCGTCTGCATTTCCTTTATTGGTTCGGAGATAAGATAGTGGTGCGCCATATTGGTCATCGGCAATCTTGCACCCGTTAGCTGGGCGATTTCATCCGCGTACATTCCTGCCGCGTTGATGATGACACCGGCCTGAATTTCACCTTGGGGCGTTTCCACGATCCATGATCCGTCGGGCTGAGGGCGCAAACCGGTGACCGGGCATTGCTGCCGGATTTCTGCACCACGTGCCCGCGCAGCACGGGCATACGCGTGGGTCAGACCATAAGGATCAACGTGTCCACCGTTTGGATCGTAGAGCGCGCCAAGGACCGAACTGGTATCCAGCATTGGCCAGTGGGCTTTCAATTCGTCCGGTGTCAGCATCTGATATGTCACCCCAATCCGCCGTCCGATCCCAAGCAAACGGTGCAGCTCATCCATGCGGTCTTCTGTCCGGGCAACCATGATGCCGCCTACCTTGTGAGACGTTATCGCCTGACCTGACTCGGCCTCGATCTCATCCCACAAATCAAACGTGCGTTTCATCGACCAGGCCATCATGGGGCTGCCGTTGAAAGTGTTGCCATTGGCAGCGGCATGCCAGGTCGAGCCTGCTGTCAGTTGGGTCTTTTCGACCAGAAGCGCGTCGGCGCGACCTGATCGGGCCAGGTGATAAAGTATGGAACATCCAACGACGCCCCCACCGATGATGACAAACTCATAGCGCTGCATGAAGGTCCCCTTTCAATTCTTGATGGAGATTTCCACAAAATGCTCTATTTGAAAATTTAGAAAAACCGCGCTTTATTTGAAGGTGAGCTACAAATGAATTATCGTCAACTTCCCCTGAATGGATTGCGCACGCTGGAAGCTTGCGCGCGCACAGGATCATTGACGAAAGCCGCAGAAGAACTGAGCGTTACGCCCTCAGCCGTGCGTTATCAGATCCGGCTATTGGAAAACCTGACCGGCAACGCTCTGTTTGATCGCAATGGGCCAAAGATCACTCCAACGCGGCATACGCTTGCTGCACTGCCCGACCTTCAGATCGGGCTAGAAGCATTGCAAAGGGGCTTTGACACGCTTGGATCCGATACCCGAAATGACTTGAATATAGTGGTTGACGTTTCATTCGCGTCCCTCTGGCTGGTGCCGCTGATCGGCGAATTTGAAGCGCTTCTTCCGGATATCAGAGTGAATCTTTTGTCGCCAATCTCCGGAGCCAGTCCAAAGAACACGCAGGCGGATATCATCGTTACAGCGCATCCGGGGGCTGATCGGGATCAGGGCATCGCACTTCCGCCGGAGACTTTTCTTCCCCTGGCTGCCTGCGGCGCGCATGCTCCGGCGCTACTGACCATTGAGCCGCTTCACGCTCAGGATACCTATCCAAACTGGAATCTCTGGCAGGCGAAGTACGGTCGGCTTGAGGCGACACAGCGACGATATTCGTTGGCGATGCTGGCGATCCAGGCCGCCAAAAGCGGAGAGGGACTCGTTCTGTCATCAACCTTGCTGGCGCTGGGAGATCTTCGCGAGGGCTTGCTTCACTGTCCGGACGGCCATTGCACCAAAGGCATGCAGTCATCAAGATGGTTGTTCATCCAGAAGCCCAATCGTATGGAAACTCAGGTCTTTGCCGAGTGGATACAAAAGAAATTTTCAGCCGCCTGCAAGGAAGCGGCTGCACTCATAGGTTAAAGGATCTGGCTCAGGAATTCCTTGGTTCGGGGGTCCTTGGCATTATCAAAAAACGTGTCCGGGGGACCGTGTTCGACGATGACGCCCTTGTCGGTGAAATAGATGTGATCAGCCACCTCGCGCGCAAAACCCATTTCGTGAGTAACAAGGATACACGTCATTCCTTCGGCGGCCAGATCCTTGATCGTGACCAGCACTTCCTTGACCGTTTCCGGGTCAAGGGCCGCTGTTACCTCGTCAAACAGCATCACATCTGGGTTCATTGCCAGCGAACGCGCGATGGCGACACGCTGCTGCTGCCCACCTGACAATTCGCCGGGATAGCTGTCTTCCTTGCCTTCCAGTCGCACTTTCCTGATCAAGGCCCGGGCACGTTTCTCAACCTCGGATTTGT
>CALGEE010000088.1 GCA_937881525.1 uncultured Sphingomonadales bacterium
AAACCCGATGAAGCCCAGTTGGCCGATTACCGTCCCAATTTTGCGACTATGCTGGTGGAAATCCAATCCGTCGAATGGCTGTATCTGGCAAATGCCGGCCACCGCCGCGCGCGCTGGCATTGGCAGGATGCACAGAAATCATGGCAAGGGACTTGGCTCGTCCCCTAAGGCGCTAGATTTTTTTAGACAGGCTGAATTCACGAACGCGTTACGCGTCATCGCATCCTCTTAAACGGAAGCGGGGTGTGCGCGGTTCATGCCATCATCAACGAGTCATTTTCTTATAAGTTGCCCGATGCGGACGCGTTGCCTCGTCGCCGAGGCGGGCAATCTTGTCCTCTTCATAGGATCCAAAATTGCCTTCGAACCACTCGACATGGCTGTCACCTTCGAAAGCCAAGATATGTGTTGCCAGTCGATCAAGGAAGAAACGGTCATGGCTGATGACCACAGCGCAACCAGCGAAGCTTTCAAGCGCCTCTTCAAGTGCGGACAAGGTTTCTACGTCAAGGTCGTTCGTTGGCTCATCGAGCAGAAGTACGTTACCGCCTTCTTTCAACATCTTTGCCATGTGTACGCGATTGCGTTCACCACCCGATAGCAGGCCAACCTTTTTCTGCTGGTCCGTGCCCTTGAAGTTAAACGCACCAACATAGGCCCGGGTCGGGGTTTCATGCTTACCAAGCTTCATGAAATCGGCACCGCCGGAGATTTCTTCCCAAACATTCTTGTTAGGATCCAGATCGTCACGGCTCTGATCAACAAATCCAAGCTTTACGGTTTCGCCAATGTCTACCTGGCCAAAATCAGGTACTTCTTGGCCTGTAATCAAACGGAACAGCGTCGATTTACCGGCGCCGTTCGGCCCAATCACACCAACGATGCCGCCCTGCGGAATAGTGAAGGACAGGTTTTCGAACAGAAGCTTGTCACCATAAGCTTTGGTGACATTCTTCACCTCGATAACCTTACTGCCAAGACGTTCGGGTATCTGAATGACGATTTGCGCTTTGCCAGGTGTACGGTTTTCCTGTGCCTGAACCAATTGGTCGAAGGATTTGATCCGCGCTTTTGACTTGGTCTGTCGGGCTTTCGGGCTTTGCCGAATCCACTCCAACTCGTCCTTGATCGCCTTTTGCCGCCCAGCGTCTTCGCGCGACTCCTGCTCGAGCCGCTTGCCCTTCTTTTCCAGATAGGTCGAATAATTGCCTTCATAGACAAAATAGCGACCACGATCGAGCTCAAGTATCCAGCTAACCACATTGTCGAGGAAATAGCGGTCATGGGTTACAAGGATGACGTTGCCCTTATAATCGACCAGATGCTTTTCCAGCCAAGCCACTGATTCTGCATCAAGGTGGTTGGTAGGTTCGTCGAGCAGCAGAATATCAGGCTTTTCAAGCAACAGACGCGTAAGCGCGATTCGGCGCTTCTCACCGCCGGACAAGCTCGTCACGGGGCTATCACCTGGAGGGCAACGCAGAGCATCCATTGCAAGTTCAAGTTGGCTATCTAGCGACCAGCCATCAACGGCATCAATCTTTTCCTGAAGCGTGCCCATTTCCTCCATGAGCGCGTCAAAATCGGCGTCTTCGGGTGGGTCACCCATGATCATCGAAATCTCGTTGAAGCGATCCACCAAGTCAGCAACCGGGCGGACACCATCCATCACGTTTTCGCGCACGGTCTTGTTGGGGTCCAATTCTGGCTCCTGCGCCAGATAACCAACGCGGATATGTTCGCCAGGCCATGCTTCACCGGTAAATTCGGTGTCTATGCCCGCCATGATTTTCATCAGGGTGGATTTACCCGTGCCGTTCGGGCCAACGATCCCAATCTTCGCATCCGGGTAGAATTGTAGATTGATGTTGCTTAGAACGGGCTTGCTTGCGCCGGGGAAGGTTTTTGTCATTCCCTTCATTACGAAGCTATATTGGGCTGCCATGAGGATCAGTTCCTGTGTTGCATTACTTTGATTTGGCCGCTTCCCTAGCTATCTGCATGATTCCTCGCAAGGTGGGATTGCAAAACTGTGTGATGGGATTAAGTCTCATCGCCATGAATAAACACATCACCCTGCTCGCCGGAGCATCTTCGCTGTTCCTGATCCCTTCGCTTGCATTTGCTGCACCTGCTAAATCCAATGATGAGGTAATCGCCGGACTGCGCGACAATGCGCTTCAAGCTGATAACATTGCTTACGATATTGTCGAAGGCCTTACGACCGAGATTGGTCCGCGACAGGGTGGTACAGCAGCAGAAGCGCGTGCCCGTATTTGGGCAGTGGCAAAGTTAAAGGCGCTGGGTTTTGAGAATGTGCGGGTTGAAGAATATCAAATGCCAACATGGGTCCGCGGCACCGAGACAGCTGAAATCACGGCACCATTCACGCAGAAGATGGTAGTTGCGGCGCTCGGCAACAGCGCAAGCACGGGCGACGCCGGCATTGATGCAGAGATCGTCTATTTTCCGATAATCGACGATCTGCGCACGGCGCCCGATGGCAGCTTAAAGGGCAAGATCGCATTTGTGAGCCACAATATGAAGGCAACGCAGGACGGAAGCAGCTATGGCGCATTTGGCCCTGCCCGCTTTGTCGGTCCGAACATTGCCGCAAAAAAGGGCGCAGCGGCTATCGTTATTCGCTCCACTGGGACCGACTATCATCGCAACCCGCATACTGGAAACACGAATTTCGAACCCGGTGTAGCGCCAATTCCGGCTGGTGCCCTGTCGATACCCGATGCCGAAAATCTGGAACGCATGATCGCGCGTGGCAAGCCAGTGCGCATGAAATTAAAACTGACGCCACAGAATGTTGGTATGCAAACCTCTGGTAATGTGCTGGCAGAAGTGAAAGGTTCAAACCCCGATCTACCTATCATCGTCATCGCTTGTCATTTGGATAGCTGGGACCTTGGCACGGGCGCAATTGACGATGCCGCAGGCTGCGGCATTATTGGCGCTGCTGCAAAGCATCTGAAATCAATGGGCCAACCAAAGCGCACTGTCCGCCTGCTTTGGGCCGGTGCTGAAGAAGTCGGGATTTGGGGTGGCCGCGATTACGGCGAAAAACATACAAGCGAGCCACATGCCTTTGCCATGGAATCCGATTTTGGAGCAGGTAAGGTTTGGGCTATTGACTTCAACCTTTCCGACAGCGCTAGCGCCCTGCGCACGCAAATTATATCAGCGCTTGCGCCACTAGGCGTTGTTCCACGCAAGGATGCCGCAGGCGGCGGCGCGGATGTGGGTGCCATCATTGCTGCGCAAAAGCTTGGCATCATAGATTTGCAACAGGATGGCACAAAATATTTTGACCTGCACCACACCCCCGACGATACATTGGACAAGATTGAAAAGGCCGAATTGCGTCAAAATGTGGCCGCATGGGTCGCGACCCTGGCCTATATTGCCAATTATGAAGGCGAATTGAAGCCTGAGCCTGCCCAATGAGGTATAGCCCAGCCTTATTGCTATCCTTATCGATGCTCACCGGGTGTAATGACACCCCAGCGGCCACCAAAGGCACCACTGGGCAAAGTGGCGCTCCGATATCTACGCAGCAGGACGATCTGGCTAAGCAGAAGCTGACAATTGAGCAGGCCGCGGAAGAAGCAACCAAGTTGGTTGAGGCGGACGCAAAGGCCGAAATTGAGGCGGCAGAGCCAACCGGAACGGAACCTGCGCAATAACCTAAAGTGCTTGGTTTTTCGTCCCCTCTTCGCACATTCTTATGACGCAAGAGGCTGCAGCTTGTCCACTTTCACGCCCGGTTTCTAGGAACGTTATCCTACCATCCGCGTTGGTTTGTTATGATCAACCAACACGTACCGCAACGCTGGCTCGCTTGGGCTGAAGTGCCCCGCGCATTGTTCGCAATGGCTAATCTGCCATATCACTGGACAGAGCTCTCCTCTGCCCCTCAAGGGGATCAGCGGCCTGTCTTCGTTATTCCCGTGATTGGCATGACAGAACGGTCGACGCTTATTCTGCGCCGTTATTTGGGATTTCTAGGGTATAAGGTGCACGCTTGGGAACTTGGCCGTAATCTCGGTGCCAAAACAATTGGCTTGCGCAATGAGCGGCTCATAGAACGGTTGAAATCCGTTCACAACGCCGCCCAAAGGCCAGTGAACTTGATTGGTTGGAACATGGGCGGAATTATGGCGCGCATGGTTGCAAGACGCCACCCGAAACTGATATCTCAAGTCATCTCGCTTGGTTCGCCATTTGCGGGCGATCCATTCGCAATCAGTGCATTTGATGTCTATGAACGCCTTAGCGGACATAGCCTGAAAGCACCAATCGCGCAGATACAGATCGCCGAAAGTAAGCTTCCCCTGCCCGAACCGGCGGTTTCATTTTATTGAAAAAGCGACGGCATCGTGTCGTGGCAAGCCTGTCTTGAGCCAGAAACGCCAAGTGCGCGTAACATCCCCGTGCGTTGCGCCCATTGCGGCTTTGGCTTCAGTGCGGAGGTGCTTCGGGCCATTGCTGACCGATTGGCCATTACATCCAGCAATTTGGTGCCAATATTGCGCCCAGCGGAACCAAAAGACACTTATGCGTGCGCCTATAAGTGCAGGTGGCAGATGGCAGATGCTTAAGCCAAAATTCTTTTAGTGGAATGCGGCCAGCAAAAAAGCTGCAACGCTCAGAAACGTCCCAAAAGGCAGGCGTAATGGAAGCGCTCTGTCGCGGACATAGGCCGTAGTGACATGTACGAAGCCGATTAGGCACGCCAAGAGCAACGTCATCGGCAAAAGCTGCCAGCCCAGCCAGACACCAATCGCCCCAAATAATTTGGGATCGCCGCCCCCCATGCCTTCTTCGCTCCAGATTTTTCGGAACCCCTGACGGATGGCCTCCAGCGATAAAAACCCTAAAGCACCGCCAATGACCCGATCTGTCCAAATACTATCGGGTAAGAGGAAATAACCACCGACAGTGCCCACCCCTGCAAGGGCGATCACAAGCCGGTTAGGCAGCCACAATCGCTGATAATCCAATATGATCAATGGCAGCAACAGCCAACCAAACACGGCCATAGCCACAGCTGACTCGCTTGGAACCAAAAGTATCGCCAATAGTCCAATCGCAGCGGAGATTAGCTCGGTATATAAAGCGCCGAAACCAATGCTTTGGCGACAATATCGGCATTTGCCCCTGAGCAGAGCAAAGGAAAAAATTGGAACAAGGTCCTTAGGCGCAAGCGTCGTCTGACACGCATCGCACCGTGACCGTCCGTCTGATATCTGCTCTCCAATTGGCCAGCGGTTGCAAAGGGCGGCAACGAAACTGCCCCAAATTGCGCCCAAGATAACGAACGATATCAGCTGATACCAGAAAGGCAGGGCGAACTGCACCTCACCCAATGACGACAAAAGCTTACTCAGAACCGACCCTTTTGGACAAGGCGGTAGCCACCAGCCACAGGGCGGAATCCCGAGAGGTTCAAAAGCGTTGCTTGGTCGCCTCTGTTGGCATCAAGCGTTACTGCAATGGTGTATGTCCCATCAGCTGCCAAACGGATATCAGCCCGCTCCATACCCGATTGGCTGACCAGTGGCAGCAACAGACGCGCACCATCACAACGCGGTTTGCCGAGCATCCCGTTTTGCAGGTTGAGTCCTGGTACACTGTCGGACAGAGTCAGACGCACTTGTCCCCCGGCTTCAATGCATCGTCCTGAAGCAAAACGTGCCGAGAAGCCTTCAAACTGGATATTTTCTGCCGGAAATGGCGCCAAAAGCGAACCGACTGGCAAAGTGGCATTTAGGTCATGGACCGACATATCCCCAATCCCGCGCGCAACAGAAGCAGTTATCCCGGGAGCCAAGGGTGCATCGCCGCGCGATACCAGAAATTCTGCACGACCCAGAAACAATGGCCATATTAACAAGCGCGCGCTGACGTCACCAACGGGCAAGGTGCCCAAGCGCAGATCGCGTACCGAGCCATCCCAGATAATGCCCTCAACCTTACGCGCTGTTACGCCTTCCCCTCCGACAACCGCACGCAAGGGTATAAAAATAACAAGGCAAACCACGAGTATCGTAGCCAAGGCAATGACGTATCCACGTTTCATTGTGCGCTTATCTGCATTTGGGCCTCAACAGTCACGGTTCCATTGGCTTCAGACCGCAAGGTGGCCGTGCGCACAACAATATTTTGTGCCTCCAACTCGTTTACCCAAGCCAGAAAAGCCGGTGCTCGCGCCTGGTCAATACCAATGCTGATCTGACCCGGCGCTGCGTTTGCAGACTTTATGACATCAAAGCCTTTTTCAGCTGCACTCTGGGTAACCAGCAGGCCAATGTCCGAAGCAGCCGCCGTGCGCGCAACCGACCGCTGACCTTGTGTCGATGCGACCTTGGCCTCAATTCGGCCCCGGCGCTGCACCGCCTCATCAAGGTCTAACGCAGCTTTTTCTACGACGGATAGTGCTGGCATAATGATGACAAAAACAGCGATAGAAAACCCCGCCAAAATACCGGCCGTCGCCACCAGCCATTTTTCGCGTTGTGTCAGCGCTGCAAACCATAAACGAACCGACGCTATCATGGCATCCTCATGGTGATATCGACCAATATTGAACCGCTTGCATCTTGGCGCGGGGTCGCCGTAATTCTAAACCCGTCTTGCTGAATGCCCAGAAGCGTTTTGTTGATATTATCCGCGGTGGGGGCTGCGAGAACAACGGACAATATGCCGTCAGGCGTGAAACGCATCTCCCGTACCGATACGTTAGGCGATGCCTTAACACTGCGCCACAAGGCGGCGGAAAGCGGTGTAAAGCTTCCCTGCACAATACCCTTTCGATGTAACGCGTTGGTGAGCGCACTTTCGGCTTGGTTTATATCTTTAATAGATGGGTCAATTTTCTGTGCAGCCGCCAATGCCCTGTCGTTTTCGGCTTTGGTAGCGATCCAGTATTTTGACAGCGTCACCAAAGTAACCATCACTGTAAGAGCAACGATGGCTATCAATATCCGCTGTACCCAAGTGCGTTGCGCTTCGGTTGTCCAAACCGTTCGCTCCCTTTTTGCGAATATTCCCTCCCGCATGTTCAGCACGGGTGCGGCGCTTACCGATAACAGCATAGACCGTAGGGCATTTGTTTCTATGTCGATCGCCTTGTCGGCACCAACGAATATATCGCAAAGAACCTGTTCATCTGGAATGGCTATTCCGGAACTGCGCAATACCGAAACGCCGTCCAGTTCCGCCCTGAAAAAGCCATCCGGACCGGTGTTCAAAACGAGCCCGAGAGGTATAATGATATCAGGATTTATTCCCCGCGCCGCAAGCCGGTCTAGGCCGTATTGCATGACATCTGGTGCGATAGCCGCGGTTACCGAGGACCCGTCAAAATCCACCCCGGCACTGCAATGAACCAAACCAAGGGCTTGTTCGGAGGCACGCAGTTTAGCAACAGTCATGGCTTGCGGTGCTTCAAGTTCCGGAAAGGTGAACCAATTGTTTCGGACATCCTGAGGCGCCACAACCGCCATTACCGTTGCATCGTCAGCGGCAGCCTCAAACTCTGACAGAAGGCCCGCCGTTTCCCACACGCCTTCGGACACTCGAAATATAGTAGGGTCATCACCCACTGTCGTGGGAAAGCGTGTGAGCATGAGGGTCACTCTTCTTCCCCCCAGCTGCGCCAAACAACACGCGCGGGCGCCGGAGACGCTACAATCATCGATTGTCCAGCAAGGGTCAATTCGCCAAATGAAACTTGCGTGTTCAAAAGGAAATAGTTGCTCGTCAGTTTAACTTGCCCTTGCACCTGAGAAGTCGGCTCAAGTGCCGCAAGTTCAGGGGCGGCCCAGAATCGAATAAGACTGCCATAGCCATTCGAAGGCCGCTTGGCGAGATAGCTACGCGCTGTGGATATGTTCATCTTACCCGGCGCAAATAGCATCGCCAATAAAGGTGCTTGCTCGGGCAGTAATGTGTTTACGTTCAGCGGAGATAAGGCTGATTTAGGTAGAGCACAAATCCAGTCTTGAAGCTTGGCATAAACAGCTGGCGTTACGCCCTTCACAGCCCGAAGTTCACTCGGGTGCGCGAATAGCCTATTGGCAGCCAGATAGGGTGTTGTAGTAGACCGATAAGCGTCATCTTCCACACCATTGGCAACTGGCGTAATATCACTGTCCGCCCAATCTGTGGCCGCTGCGACTATATTGCGCGCTGTATTTTCATCAGTCCCCAAAGCGACCATCAGTGATGTCATCTGTGAAGTGCCAGTTGCATTTGCCAGATAGCGCCCATCTGCGTCAGTCACCAGACTATTCAAGTTAAAGCAATTGTTGGCATCACGCAGCGTCGCGGTCGCTGAACCCAATGGAATAGGTAGGCTTTGCGGTTTACCGAGCCAGCCACCCTCTAGCGTAGTCTGTGCCGCATCGCGCACCAGCAGATCCTCAATCCGTGCGGCCGCAATGGCTTCTGCGGCGTAGGTAAACATCCGCGCTTGCGCCAAAGCGTTACCATTTGACGTCAATTTGCTCGACAGAGTCAGCCGGTCAAGCGTTGTAGCGGCAATCACAGCCAGCACCGCCACCATCAACAATACCGACAGCAGGGCAGCACCGCGTTCCGAAGGTTTAGCTGGCATCATTGATCAGGGCTTGTTTCAATGCTGGGCGGCGGAACGCGTGTTTGCGACCCGACGAGGAAGAGCAAACCTTCCTCTGCCTTGCCCTTCACCGTCACGCGCAACGCCACTGCGCGCGGCAAAGCATCGGCATCTGCCGCGCTCCAGTCACCACGCCACTGCCCTTTATCATCGCGATACTCGACATTCGCGGACGCAACATGTTCGAGCAAAGTTGCCGCATCTGCGGGGGCAGCACCATCCAACATCGGCCAACTTAAACGCTTAAGCGCCCCATCCTCCAAAACATAAGCCACGCGCTGCAGGCCTGCCCTTGGCGCTGCATCATAGTTAGACCAACCTGCCCGGACAAATCCAAATAATGCACCGGAGACGGTCGCATCCCCTTGCGTAAAAGCCGGCACAGCTTGTCCTGATTGATCGCGCACTGGCCGTGCAATAGCTTGCGCTAGATCGCCTTCCAAGCTGTTGGCTAGACGGTGTGACAACGCCATTTCCTCCAAGCGCTTTTTCACGGCAATTTGCGTGTCAGTGCCGGAACGCAGAAGCATAACGCCTGCAACGGAGATCAGCGAAAAAATAGCCAGCGCCACGAGCAGCTCAATCAGCGTGAAGCCAGCTTCTGTGCTACGGACATTGGTCACTGCTCAATTGGCCTTGCGATGGATAAGCGGGCTTTACGCAGCGCGGCGTTGCCTGAACCTGTGACCACAATATCCACCATCACGAGACGACTGTCATCGGTTGGGCTGGCGGTTGCCGTCCATATCCACTTCTGACCGCCATTGACCTCTTCGCCGCGTGTTTCGCCTAAAGTGGGTGGCGCGGGGTTAGACAATATCTCAACCGCCACATTGCGCGCAACCTGCCACGCCATGCCGCTATCGGCCAAATTGGCTGTGGAGCGCACTGAATATCCCTGCAGCCGGACCATCGCCAAAGCGGCAAGGCTAAATATTGCCAAAGCGACCATGATCTCTAGCAAGGTAAAACCGTTGCGCTGTAGTTGGGACTTAACGAACAACGCGGACATCCCCCGTTGCCGCCAGCGCAAGCGTCACCGCAACATTATCATGCTTGATAATGATATTAGCGGCGCTGGAGGGCATGCCAGTGCTGTCAAACGCCACGCGCATTTGACGCGCGCCTGACATCTGAACGGACGTACCGCGTTGCCAGTCCGTTGATGTAAAGGGCGCCTCTGACAGGGGAACCCATACACCTTTGTCCCGTCTCTCAAAACCATAGCCTGAGGGACGGATGGTGACCGCCATACTGCGTGACTGCACGATCGCATTGTCACGCAACGCCGCTACCCGGGCCGCAAAGCGCTCCGCCTCATCACGGACCCCGCGATCTGGCGACCGCACCGTCATCACGACTGCCGCGCTAGCAATGCCAATGATGAATATCACCACCATCAACTCTACCAATGTAAAGCCCTGCTCACTTGGCTTTAAATTTCCAGAATGCGGCGTCTTAAGCGCCGTAAATATCCGCATTTTCATTCTCGCCACCAGGCGCGCCGTCGGCACCAAGCGAATAGACATCAAAAGCACCATTTTTTCCGGGCATGCTGTACTGATAAGGGCGGCTCCATGGGTCCATCGGTAGTTTTTTGATATAGCCCTCGGTGCGCATTCCACTTGTAGTGGGCGGCGTAACCAAAGCCTGAAGGCCTGCTCCTGCGTCCGGATAAGTCAGATTATCGAGCCGATAGGTTTCCAACGCTTGACCCAGCACTGCAATATCGGCCTTTGCCTTTTGCACCATGGCCTTATCTTGGTTCGGCAGAACATTGATCGCGACAATCGTGGTCAGCAATGCCAAAATAAACAACGTCACCATCATTTCGACAAGCGTAAATCCGTTGCGTTCTAATTTGGTCTTTTTCCGCCTGAACTTGGCGGGTGGAAGATTTGTGTCAGTGAGCAAGTGAAACAATATGCGGAGCATGTCTAGAGTCCCGAAAGGTTTTGAAGTTGAAGTATAGGCAGCAAAATTGCCAATATTATGACAGCGACAACGCCGCCCATCGCCACAATGATAAGTGGTTCAAGCAGCGACAACGCTGTACTGGTAAAGTTATCAAATTCGCGCTCCAGATACTCGGCAGCGCGCTCAAGCATCTGATCAAGCTGGCCAGCGCTCTCGCCACTGGCTGTAAGATATACCAGAAGCGGCGGAAAAACACCGCTGGTGCGCATTGCGCCCGACAGGCTACCTCCGCTGCGTACAGCTTCAACAATATCGTCATTGGCGCCAGAAAGAACCTTGTTCCGAATGGTGCCGCCCGTCAGACGCAGCCCCTCCAGCAAAGGCAATCGGCTTGCGACCATCGTAGCCAATGTCCGTGCCATGCGCGCGGCGTGCAGGTTGCGTAGAAGCTTTCCCAGCAGGGGAATGCGTAAAATATTACGGTCGACAGACATGCGGAAAGCGGGCCGCTTCAAAGCTTGTGCGAACAGAAACGCACCAATGACAACAACGAGAATGAGCGCCCAATAATAACTCGCCAAAAACGCGGAAATACCAATCACGATCCGCGTAATGAGCGGCAACTGTTGATCCACATTGTCAAACTGTTCAACGACCCTTGGGACAACCGAAACCATCAATCCCATAACAACCAATGTTGCTACAAGTGACAAAATCGCTGGATATGCAAGGGCACCGATGAGCTTATCGCGCATTTCAGCCTGACGTTCGAGCAACACCGCGAGACGCTCAGTGATCAGCGGCAAGGTTCCCGCCCCTTCACCTGCCGCGATCATCGCGCGATACAATGCAGGAAAGCTATTGCTCTCGCGCCGCATTGCTTCTGACAAACGCTGCCCTTCGACAACGCCTGCATGCACATCCGTTAATATCTGGCGTACATGGGGCTGTTCGCTTTGGCGGCTAATCGTGCGTAAGGCTTCTTCCAAGGGCGACACCTGCGCCAATGAGGACAATTGCCGCGTAAACAATGTAAGTTGCTTTGTACTCAGCCGTGCCTGCCGCTTAAATGGCAGGTTGGCAAAGGCCGACGCGCGTGCTTCAGCTGGCGTAACGGCGACAATGTACAGCTTCTTTGATACCAGTTGTTCACGCGCCATGTCATCATTGGCCGCAGATATGCGTCCGCGCCGTTCTCGCCCGTCGGGGTCGATGGCGTGATAGGCGAATTCAGGCATAAACGATGTCTTCACGGCGCGAAATGCGAATGGCTTCCTCCGGCGTGGTCTCCCCACTGCGCACCAATTTACGTGCTGCGGCGCTCAGATTAGGTTGGTTTACAAATGCATGTCGCACCAATATGGATTCATCACCACCGTCGTTAATGAGACGCCGGATGGTGTCATCAACGCGTACCGCCTCAAACACACCAATACGGCCCTGAAATCCTGTGTTGTTGCATTCGGCGCAGCCAACTGCCTTGTATACAGCTGTGCCTTTATCAAACCCAAGCAAGGATGCAGCATTACCCTCAGCTTGTACCGTTTCACGGCACGCTGGGCACAGCCTGCGCACAAGTCGCTGGGCGATAACGGCGCGCAATGTTGAGGCAAGCAGGAACGGCTCAACCTTCATGTCACGCATCCGCGTAATCGCACCCAAGGCGTCATTTGTATGGACGGTAGTCAACACAAGATGCCCCGTCAGGGCGGCTTGGACGGCAATGTCGGCGGTTTCGCGGTCACGGATTTCGCCGACCATCACTACGTCCGGGTCCTGCCGCAATATAGCACGTAAACCAGCGGCAAATGTCATGCCTACTTTTGCATTCACCTGCGTTTGGCCGATGCCTTCGACGGCATATTCCACAGGGTCTTCAACCGTGAGGATATTGCGCGAGCCGTCATTCAAACGTTTTAGGCCAGCATACAGCGTAGTGGTCTTACCCGACCCTGTAGGGCCCGTGACGAGGATAATGCCATTGGGTTCAGCCAACGCTTCGCGCAAGATTATAAGCGTGTCCTCAGACATGCCCAGAAGGTCAAGCGATATGCCCGCATTTTCATTGTCTAAAATACGCATCACCACACGCTCCCCAGCGCGGCTTGGTAATGTTGATACGCGAACATCCACCAACTTTCCGCCAAGCGTCAAGCCAATACGACCATCCTGTGGAATACGGCGCTCTGCGATGTCTAGCCGCGCCATCACCTTGATACGGCTGACGACCACAGGCGCAACATTGGCTGGCAAGCGAAGCCGTTCTTGCAAGACGCCATCGGCGCGCATGCGAATAACCAGGCCCGTTTCATATGGCTCGATATGAATATCGGATACGCCCTGCCGAACAGCCTCAGCGATGATGCCGTTGATCAAACGGATGACAGGCGCGTCGTCTGCGCTGTCGAGCAAATCGTCTGCACTCGGCAACATGTCGGACAACAAATCGCCGTCATTGTTCCCGATAGACCCCGCCATCGCGGCCGCGCTGCCGTCCATGGCGTAATGGTCGGACAAATATCGGTCAAATGTTTGGTTATCCGACATTTCAACATCGAATGGCATTGCCAAAAAACGGCGCACCTCAAGCAGCATGATTGGATCAGCGCCCTCGCGCATCGCTACCACCAAACGGTCATTGCTTTCGTGGCGTATTACCAGACCGTGCGTTTTAGCAAAGGCATAAGGCAAATCTAGCAATGGTTTAATACGCGCAGCCGTCTGCTGCCCTGCGGGCTCGGCATTCGCCAATATATCATGTTCAGATGTTACCCCCTGGCGTATCACGATTGTCCATCCCCGCTGGTTGCGGAAACAGAGCTTGGCGGCACCTCTGTCGGTTGCAGCGGACCGCTTGCAGGTGGCCGGGTCAAATTACCATCTGCCCCGATCATGATGTCATTTACCCGCGCACTGGGCTCTGCTGGCGGGGTCGCGCCCATATAATCACGCAACAGTTCGTCAATGCTTGGTTCCATATCGGGGTTACGTACCCGTTGCATGTCGCGCACATAGTCATAGCGCCGTGCCGTTAAGCGGTCGCCATCTTCGCGACTGCGTAAAATTGTAGGACGAATAAAAACCATCAAATTGGTTTTGCTGCGGCTGCGGCTGCGCGATTTGAACAACTCGCCAATAAGGGGAATGTCGCTCAGTAATGGAATACGTTCTATAGTGCGCCGTTCATCATCATTCAGCAGACCGCCAATAGCCAACAACTGACCATCGCCAACTGTCAAAGTAGTCTCAAATTCACGTTTATTCAGGATGAGGTCGCTTGAGCGAGAAGATACCGGCCCGGCGACGCTGGATACCTCTTGCTTCAGGAACAGCTTCACATCGCCCTGCGCATTAACCTGCGGCGTAACTTCAAGCTTAATACCAACCTCTTGCCGTTGCACAGTTCGGAACGCATTTTCGAAGTTCGCCGACAATTGTTCGCCGGTGCTAACGGGCACTTCTTGGCCAACAAGGAACTTTGCCTTTTGATTGTTCAGCGTTACGATGTGCGGCGTTGCCAACAGGTTGGATTCTGTGTCCGCTGCAATGGCGTTGATGATGGTGCCAAAAACAGCATTTTTGCCGACATCAAGCGCAAAACCACCGAAACCGCCGGTGGCGCTCAATATTGAGGCAGCCGCTGCTTGTTGCAATCCATCGCCCAAAGCGCTGTTGGTTGCTGTGGTGG
>CALGEE010000089.1 GCA_937881525.1 uncultured Sphingomonadales bacterium
TCATCCAAGTGCCAGCGCCATTGTGGCGCACTCCGCATGCCCGCGGCTCTCTTATTTCTGATCTCTGCCGCAAAAATAGGCCCGAAACGGTTCCACCATGCACGTACCGTTTCATAACTGATGTCGATGCCGCGTTCGTGAAGTATATCTTCGACGTGCCTCAGTGAGAGTGGATAACGGATATACATCATCACAGCGAGGCGAATAATATCAGGCGAAGTTTTGAAGTAACGGAATGGATTTTTCATCCTCAAAAATTAGAGAAGGGACACGGAGCCGTCAAAAGCCAGTTTCCCCTGACAGTGCCCTTACCGCCCTCAATGCGCACGCGCTTGCCCTAGCACCAAGCAAGGAACGTTATTTAGAAACCACGGCGCAAGGCACGGCGTTTTTAAAAACCGTGCTGGATGCCTGGGCGTGGCCGGGTGCTGCAGATGCGCGGGCAGCGCTGGGCAATGATGTCGTGTATCCAATCGCCGTTGCGCTCGCCGCAGCAGGTCATGGCATCCCAAAAACATCGGCCTTGCACGCCTATTTGCATGGGCTAGGCGCGAACTTGGTCTCCGCAGGTGTGCGACTGATTCCTCTGGGGCAAACGTCGGGGCAGCGCATTTTAGCCGCGCTGGAATACCCGATTGATGCAACCGCGCACGCCGCGCTCAACGCAGACTTTCAAGACCTAGGCGGCATCGCGATGATGTCGGATATCGCCGCCATGCGGCACGAAACCCAGTATACGAGGTTGTTCAGATCATGACACATTCTACAAACGGTCCCTTACGGGTCGGCATCGGCGGGCCGGTCGGTTCGGGTAAAACGGCTTTGATGGAAAACCTGTGCAAGATGTTCCGCGACACCTATGACATCTGCGCGATCACCAACGACATTTACACCAAAGAAGACGCACTGATCCTGACCCGCGCCGGCGCACTGCCTGAAGAACGCATCATGGGGGTTGAAACCGGCGGTTGTCCGCACACCGCGATCCGCGAAGACGCGTCGATTAACTTGGCCGCCATCGATACGATGTTGGGGAAGTTTCCGAGTCTTGACCTGATCTTGATCGAATCTGGCGGCGACAATTTGGCGGCCACTTTTTCGCCCGAACTCGCAGACATCACAATCTATGTGATCGACGTGTCGGCAGGCGAAAAAATTCCCCGCAAGGGCGGCCCAGGAATAACTCGGTCAGACATGTTAGTGATTAATAAGACGGATTTAGCCAAATTGGTTGGTGCCAGCCTAACGGTCATGGATGAAGATACAAAACGCATGCGTGGAGAGCGTCCTTATGTATTTTCGAATATGAAGGCTGGGGATGGCGTCGACACCGTAGCTGATTTCATTGTGAATCACGGTGGCTTAAGGTAGGCGCCTGTTCGTTTTAGTCTGACAACGCCCCTCCCTGTCGTAACGGCACCGATATTTGCCAAAGGTGCGATGACCATCGGTATGCAATTCATTGCCCCGCCGTGGCGCGAGGCGGTCGCGTTGCGCGCTGCAGCGCAATTAGCGGCCAATCGATCATACAGGTCTGATTGACGTACCTCAGAAAACTCCTCTAGACTCGAAATAGGAGGGCATATGCCAAGACCGACCGTTCATGATGTCGCAAGTGAAGCTGGCGTGAGCCTGGCGACCGTCGATCGTGTCATTAATGGGCGCGCCGGGGTGCGCGAAAAGACTGTTGATCGTGTGAACGAGGCGGTTCAAAAGCTCGGATATGTGCGCGACACGTCTGCGGCAAACCTTGCGCGCCAACGGGAATACCGTTTCGATGTTGTGCTGCCCAAGGATACAAGCCAATTCACCAAGACGATCAAGGAAGCATTGCTGGAAGCCAGTGACGCGCAACGCGCCGAACGAATTTTGGTAAATATCATCTCCGTGCGCCCTGACGACCCGCATGATGTCGCAAGGCTGCTGCATCGTTTGCGGGCTTCAAAGCCCGATGGCGTTGCGTTGATGGCGCAAGAAACGCCGCAAGTCCGGGATGCGGTTGCCCGATTGAAAGCGGACGGGATTGCTGTCGCCGCGTTGCTGTCAGACCTACCCAGTTCCGAGCGTGATTTTTTTGTCGGCGTAAATAGTGTTTCCGCCGGCCGCACGGCTGCGCTGTTAATGGGCCGGTTTTTGGGGGAAAAGCGGGGGAAAGTGCTGGTCATCACGAATTCTATGATTTCGCGTGACAGCATTGATCGCCGTCTTGGGT
>CALGEE010000090.1 GCA_937881525.1 uncultured Sphingomonadales bacterium
GGTGTTGCTGCAACCTAGTGGTCCCTCAGATGAATAGGGTGCCAAAAATACCTATGACCTCGGTCATCATGCGCTTTTTCGGAATTATCATCCTTTGTTGCATTCCCTTGGGAAGTGCTTTTGCACAGGTTGGTGGTGGTCTTCCCGCTTTGAATGTCCTGGTTGGCAACGACGGTGAGACAACCTATTCACTGTCGTTGCAAATCCTCGCGCTGATGACAGTGTTGACGATCCTGCCATCCTTTTTGCTTGGTATAACTGCATTTACGCGGATCATCATCATTCTGTCGATTCTGCGCCAAGCAATGGGCACCCAGCAGACTCCCCCTAACCAGGTCCTGATTTCGATTGCATTGTTCCTGACATTTTATGTGATGGCGCCAACATTCGAAGAAATATACACTACATCTGTTTCCCCATATTTGGCTGGCGAGCTATCAGCAGTTGCTGCAATCGAGGGCTCGGCAAATATCATGCGAGGCTTTCTGATACTCAATACAAGAGAGGCAGAATTGGCCATGTTCGCCGAAATGGCAGGGGATGCGCCCTATGCGTCGAACGAAGATGTGCCCTATGCCGTTCTTTTACCGGCGTTTATCACTTCTGAACTCAAGACAGCTTTCCAGATTGGCTTTCTGCTTTTTCTTCCCTTCCTTGTGATCGACCTCGTCATCGCGTCGATCCTCATGTCGTTGGGGATGATGATGCTCAGCCCGATGTTGGTCGCGCTTCCATTCAAATTGTTGCTCTTCGTATTGGTTGATGGCTGGGCTATGACAATCGGTTCGATAGCATCAACATATGTGAATTAAGGGATGGAATTTGATAGCAACATCGAAAGCTTGAGGGCGGCCTTCTGGCAGATCATTATAGCGTCTGGACCAATTCTTGGCGTTGCTCTGGCTGTCGGGCTTGTCATCGGAATTCTCCAAGCGGCTACCAGTATCAATGAAATGACGCTCAGCTTTGTGCCGAAACTTGTCATTGTGCTTGCGGCTATGGCGGCTTTGTCATCATTTATGATGCAAGAAATGACGGATTACTTTGCGTCTATTTTTGAACAGATCCGCCTGCTGAAATGATTGCGCAGGTTCCGACTCTTGACGATGTTCTGGGTCTGGGTGGGCTTGAGCTCCAGTTCTTGATCGATTTTATGCTGGTGTTCTTTCTGCATACGCTGCGCCTTAGCGCTTTTTTCCTGTCAGCGCCGTTTTTCGGCGCCGCGGCGATCCCTGTCCAAGTCCGGGTAATTGTCAGTGTTGCGATCGCTTTTGGATTCTATGGATTGATCGAAGTTCCAGATCCACAGAATCTGCCGTTTCTGAGCCTGATCGAAGTTGCCTTGATCGAGGTTGTGATTGGGCTGTCGATAGGGTTGGCGTTCACAATTGCATTTTCTGCCGTCGCCTTGACTGGCGAGAAAATTGCGGCGTCTGCTGGACTTGGGTTTGCCGCGCAGATGGATCCCAACTCTGGCGGTCAGACGCCTGTGATCAGCCAATTTCTTAATCTTTTTGCTATTGCTGCTTTTCTTTCGTTGAATGGGCACCTTCATATGATTGGATTGATCAGGATGAGTTACGAAGTGCTCCCGCTTGGTCAGCCGTTTAAGTTTAGCGCCTTTATCACTGGTGGATTGGCGGCGGCCGGGCATATGTTTACGATAGCTTCTCAACTGATGCTTCCTGTCGTCTCGATTCTGCTTTTAGCAAATATCACTGTGGGTGTTGTGACCCGTTCAGCCCCGCAGTTGAATTTGTTTTCTTTTGGTTTCCCGCTGACAATCCTGACATGTTTCGTCGCGCTCTATGTATCGACAGCCCCGTTTGCGAGCGGAATAGCAGAGATGATCGAATTTATTCTCGAATTCATAGAGGATACCATCGGGGAGGCAGGCGTTGGCTGATCAGGCAAGCGACGGTCAGGAAAAGACCGAGGAACCAACGCAGAAACGGCTCGAGAAAGCCAAGGAAGACGGTCAGGTTGCTAGCTCGAAAGAGCTATTTGTTCTCAGCACGCTTTTGGTCGGCTTCTTGCTGTATTTCGGATTGCTGCCGTTCTTGTCAGGACTTCTGTTGGAATGGTCAGCACTGCTGCGGTTCTCTGGTGAAGGTGGCCTGCACGATGAAATTATTCGCAACAGCAGTGCTTCATTTGCCTTCATATTCTGGAAATCAGTTATTTTTGCATTGCCATTGCTGGTCATTATCGTGCTGACGCAAATGGCGATGTCTGGCAGCATTAACTGGTCGGCTTCTGCGCTGGCCTTCAAGGGCAGTCGTATAAACCCCGTCAACGGTCTGAAAAGGATGTTTTCCGTCAAAGCCTTGGTTGAAATGCTGAAAGCTGTCGGGAAAGTCGCGTCTCTTATTGGTGCTGCAATCTTTGTTTTCAGCAGCGAAGTCGATAAACTGCTGACGTCTCAGGCGACTCATCTTTTCGGCGGTCTCTCTCGTTTGGGCGATGTATTTGTCTTTTTAATAATTGTCTTTCTTCTTGTGCTGGCCGTCATCGCGATGTTCGACGTTGTTTATCAACAATATGAGCACAACAAGAAACTCAAGATGACGCTTCAGGAACTAAAGGATGAAAGCAAGCAGACAGAAGGTTCGCCGGAAGTCAAAGCGAAGATTCGCCGTCTTCAGATGACAGCGGGTTCGCGCGCAAAACAGCGCCGCGAAGCTATGGAGCTGGTGCCAAGCGCAACCGCGATTATCACCAATCCCATCCACTTTGCCGTCGCTCTGAAATACGAAATCGGGACAAGAGGTGCGCCAACAATACTGGCAATGGGACGTGGCCATCAAGCGCAGGAGATTATCCGGATTGGAAAGGAAGCCGGTGTGACCGTCTTCTCGAACGAATTGCTGGCCCGTGCCTTGTTCTTTGCCGGCAGGATCGGAGACGAGATTCCGCCCCCGCTTTATACGGCCGTTGCGGCCGTGCTCGCCTTTATTTATCAGCTCAATAAGGGCGAGCAAGTCGACGAACCAGATGTCGACCTACCCGATGACATGCTCTTTGACGCCAATGGAAAGTCGCTATCATGACGCAAATAAAACGTCGAAAGCATGAGACGCGCGGTGAGATGATCAGCACTTTCGCGCTCGCGATTTCGGGGATGTTTTTTGTTGGCGAGGCGCGGCTCTACCAAGACGAAGGCGCGACAGGTCATGCACTTATTCTTGGTTTGTGTGGTATCTTGTCACTTGCGGGTGCGCTGCGATTTCACCTGCATAATCTGTGGCGCTGGTTTGGACAGTTTCGAAAATGATAGCAGAGAAAAAGGCGCCTCGCATGATCTGTGGTGATTGCAAGCATCTAGGCGTTACGTATCAGCGGCATAATCCGTGGAAATGTGACCGCTTTGGTTTCAAGTCCAGAGAATTGCCTGCACGCGTCGTGCTTCAAACAACTGGCACAGAATGTGCATTCTACACACCTAAAGCACCCATTGTGCGCAAGTCCAATTAGCAGGATACCGAAGTATGGCCGCTCGTTCACCAAAGTTTGCAGATAGCCCGGATCTGGATCAAAGCATTCAGATCGCTCTTGATGCTGCCGAAGCCTCGATGGATGTAACTGCCGAATTCGAACGCATTTCGGCTCAGTTCGAGCAGACTGTGAGTGCGGCCCAGCGTCTGGAGAAAACGTCCCGCATTGCGCTGATGGTTGGTGGCGGTGTGGCGGTATTCGCAGTACTTCTTATGGGCATGATCTGGCAAAGATCGTCTTCTGGTTTGGAAAGACTGAGTGCAACGAATACAGAATTGCTGACCATCCTGGCAGAGAATGTTTCTACGATGGATGAGAAATTAGCTCCTATTGTCGCAATAGATTCGCAAATGGCGCAGCTGCGTGGCGAGCTTACATCGTTGAACGAAAGTGTGTCGGCCGTAGCGCAGGCCTTGGACGATACATCTGCATTTAAGGCGGATTTGACGGCCATGACGGAGATGCTCTCGGCGCTCGATACGTTGGAGAATGCGCAAATGCGGTCCGATGCGGTACAGCAGGAAATTGGTGACCGGATCGCAACCCTGAATGGAGAGTTGGCTATGAATGTGTCCACCGTCATGCGAGATACATTTGCGGCACAATCAGATGCTTTCGCGGAAATGATCACCAGCATGTCGCAGGCTGCCGATGCAACTGGCAACAGTGCGAACGCCGAAGAATTTGTCAAAATCAAAGAACAGATGGAAACGCGTCTGCAAGAGATCGCGCAGCGGGTCAACAGACTACAGGCGGGATCGTCTGCGGCCACGGGCACGCAGTCTCCATCCAGACAAGACCCTGATATCATAAAGTTTCCGTGATGGTTAAGGGTAACGTGCCGGACGAGACTGTTGTAGAAGTAACCCCGCCCGGTCCGCTCAAGCTCGTCAAGATAAAAGGGACCGCCTTGCAGCGGGAGTTTCTTCTTCAGGCTGACGATGTGATTGTTGCTGTAAATGGGAAACATTGGTCCCAAATCGGCTCTATCGAAAATACGGTCAGGACTGCGCTAGATATGACGGGACGGCCGATCCTCGCGACTGTGGTCCGAGACAAGAACATGTTCTCTGTTTTCTTGTCCAAACCTTTTCCGAAAGGTTCACCTGTGCTGGCTGGTGATGAGGCTCAGGAATTCAACGAATTCAAGCCTTCAATGGCAATCGAGCATATTAGAACACTCAGCAATTATTCAATTCTGGCAGACGGACAAAATGAAGCTGATGTTCTTGAAATGCGGAAATCGCTTCTTGCAATGATATTTCCGCCTTTATGGCTCATTGGTCGCCGGCTGTGGGAGCCATTGGCGGCTTTCACCTGTGCGATTATGACAGCGTTTGTTATCCATCAGTCACTGGGACTGCTGATCTATTTTTTCATGTGTGTCTACGTTGGAATACGCCAGGTCCCGCTTGGGCTTTTGTCCATGCAACGGGAAGGCATGAGGCGGCGTATGGTCGTTGCTGCCCGTGACGAACAGGAGGCGCAGTTGATCGCCTTGCGTTTCAACGAGAAATTAAAGTTCAAATTCACAAGCAAAGAGAAAGTGAATGGTCTGGCGATCGATGTGGAGATTGTGTGAATGACGAACGCACCCATGGATTCTTCGGATAATGCAGACCAGTCCCGGGTGGCGCCAAAGGTGCGTAACTGGTCAGCAAGGAAAAGTTGCCAGCGCTGTATGGTCATCCGTTTGTTTCTTATTGCTGCTGCATGTATAGCAATTCTGCAGATTATCGCGCCCAGTACGTTTGCGATTCTGCAGGGGTTAGGCCCGCTTACCCTGTCAATTATGTTTGTCGGGGGTTTCGGTGTCATTTCCGTCATAAAAAGCGTTACGGAACATTTAACCAGTCGGGCCGACGATTCTGAAAGCCAGTCGTAGAATACGAGATCAGATTTCTGCCTGCTCTTTCGGGTTGTACAAGTACCTTTAGAATATCTTTCGAGGTTTTGAAAACACTATTTGCTCAGGGCC
>CALGEE010000091.1 GCA_937881525.1 uncultured Sphingomonadales bacterium
CTGGCAGGTTTTGGCGAGGTGTCATTCGACATTACCGAGCAACTGAGCGCCACCGCAGGCATCCGCGTGTTCGAGACCAAGAGCTCGCTCGTCGGCGTAGTCGGAACGCTGTTCAGCGGCAACCCGCTGGTCGATGTGTCGTCAAAAGAAAGCGGCGAGGTCTACAAGTTCAACCTCAGCTATGAGCCCAATCCGGACCTGTTGTTCTACGCCACCTATTCGGAAGGCTTCCGCCCTGGAGGCAATAACCGCGCAGAGACGAGCAATATTCCGCGAACATACAGGTCTGACCTCGTAACCAATTACGAATTCGGCTGGAAATCAACGCTTGCCGGTGGCGATGTGCGCTGGAACGGATCGATCTTTCACATGGATTGGGACGACATACAGATCACCCGGTTCGATCCCTCCGAATCCCCGCTTGGCTTGACTGCAAACATCGGCACGGCCCGTTCGAGGGGTATAGAAACCGATCTTGCCGCCTATCTTGGCGGAGGACTGCAGATTTCTGCAGCAGCATCTTACATTGAGGCGACCCTGCGCACGGATTACATTCGCAACCTCTCAACTGGAGTGGTCAACGCTCCGGCTGGCACGCGGCTCCCGGATGTTCCAAAGTTCAAGTTCGCAGGTAACGCCCGTTACGAGTTTGCGGTCGGCGGAAACGACGCCTTCGTTCAGGCAAGCTATCAGCATGTTGGCAGCCGGTGGAACAACCTGTTTGTTGCAAGTCGCGAGCTTCAGGCGTCCTACAACATCGTGAACTTCTCCGCAGGCATCAACTTCGAGCGTTTCTCGGTCTCGGCTTTCCTCAACAACGCCTTTGACGAACGAGCGGAATTGAACCGTAATGCAGCCACCTATGACGAACGCATTACGACCAATCGCCCGCGCACCATCGGCATTCGTCTCGGCGCGCGGTTCTAGGCCGAACAGAAAGCGATAAGCATCGATCCCATGCGGGTAGTGATATCGGCAGGTGCCTCGGGCATCGGAAAGGCGATTGCCAACAGCTTCGCCAGGCAGGGCGCGCAGGTCTATGTCTGCGATGTCGACCCAGCAGCGGTTGCCTGGTGCAACGAGAACCTGCCGGGTGTCGTGGCGGTGGAGGCTGATGTTGCTGATCCGGTCTCGGTCGATGCCTTCTTCGAGCGGATTGCTGCCGATGGGGAAAGACTCGACGTCCTGGTCAACAATGCCGGAATTGCCGGTCCGACTGGGCCGATCGAGACACTCGATGTCGACGAATGGCGCAAGACCATCGACATTGACCTCAACAGCTTTTTCTATTGCGCGCGCAGGGCGATTCCGATGCTGCGGGCCAATGGAGGCGGCTCGGTGGTCAACATGGCATCGAATGTCGCCTTTCATGGCTTTCCGCTGCGCAGTCCCTACACGGCGAGCAAATGGGCCATCATCGGGCTTACCAAGACCATGGCGATGGAGCTCGGCCCGGATGGCGTACGCGTCAACGCTTTATGCCCGGGAAGCGTAGAGGGTCCAAGGATTGACCGTGTGATCGAGAAGGATGCCGCCTGTCGCGGCCGTACGGTCGAACAGGTCGAGGCTGAGTACAAGAGCCAGAATTCGCTGCGGACCTTTGCCCGTAACGAAGATATCGTGGCCATGGTCCAGTTCCTCTGCTCGTCGGCCGGGGAGCGGATCTCCGGGCAGGCAATCGGGATCGACGGCCATACAGAGGGCCTGTCCCTACGAATGGACAATTAGGAAATCACAATGCGCGCAGCTTGGTACGAAGAGACGGGGACCGCCCGGGACGTCCTGAAGGTAGGCGAACGACCCGATCCGGTCGCAGGCCCAGGTGAGGTGGTCGTCCGCATCCACGCCTCGGGCGTCAATCCGTCCGATGTTAAAGCGCGTGCTGGCGCGCGCGGGCCGATCGCCTTTCCCTATGTTATCCCGCATTCCGACGGCGCTGGGGTGATCGAGGCGGTCGGCGAAGGAGTCGATGCGTCACGCATTGGCGAGCGCGTCTGGACCTGGAATGCTGCATGGCAACGCAAGGACGGGACCTGTGCGGAATATGTCTGCTTGCCAGCCGAGCAGGCCGTGCATCTACCAGATGGAACTGGCTTTGCCGCCGGAGCATGCCTCGGAATTCCTGCGTTGACCGCTGCCTATGGCGTGTTCGCAGATGGCGAAATTGCCGGAAAGACTGTGCTCGTGACGGGCGGCGCAGGCGCGGTTGGGCACTATGCGATCCAGTTCGCAAAGTGGGGCGGCGCGCAAGTACTGACGACGGTGAGCGGAGAAGCAAAGGCGGGGCTCGCTTCCCACGCCGGTGCCGATCATGTGATCAATTATCGCGAGCAGGACATGGCACAGGCCGTGCTTGAAGCGACCGATGGAAATGGCGTGGACCGCATCGTCGAAGTCGAGTTTGGAGGCAATCTCGATGCCACCCGTCAGATCATCCGGGCAGGGGGGGCGATCGCAACCTACGGTTCGATGGCCGACCCCAATCCCGCAATCCCGTTCTACGAGTTGATGTTCAAGAACGTCACCTTGCGAATGTTTCTGGTTTACCTGCTCCAAGGCGAGGCACGCAGCGGAACAATCGCTCGCATCATCCGCGCGCTTGAAGAAGGAGCGCTGCAGCACACAATTGCTCACAGCTTTGCGCTAGAGGACATTGCCGCTGCACATGAGACGGTTGAGGCGGGGACTGCAATCGGGAATGTGGTCGTAACCGTTTGAGTCTTCATATCTGGAAAGATGCCGCTTGGACAAAGGAAAGGCTGATAAGCAAAGATCCAATTGCCTGAACGAACGGCAGCTGTTGGGCAGACTACTCAACGACTCAAGTGTCCGACTTGAGGGCGCAAAGCGGACATCCGTTTCAATGCCTAAACTAAGCTTCGTCCTGCGATGAGGCCTTGTTTAGCTGACTTAGTCGCAATGACGGCTCGAAGTGCTCAAACAATCTAAATTTCTGCTTATCGAGCGCACAATCCATTCGACTTCTGCACACAGTCGAGCATTGCTGTTCATGTTCAAGCGTCCCGACATAAGGCGGCGGCAGACCTGGCAGAGCGATCAGCCGGGCTTTGGGTGGTGGGGCAGCATGATGCTGCGTCGATTAAGGAGAACCACCCATGACAAAGACCAAAAAGCTGAAGGGGATCGAGGCAATCATAGTCCCCTCAAAGCCTCAACAGATCTTGGATCTGCTGAACCGGGATTGCGGTGCCACGCTCGAAGAACTCGCGACACTTGCAAACTGGCTGCCCCACTCCACACGGGCATATCTGACCGGCCTGAGGAAGAAGGGGCACGTTATCGATAGCGATAAGGTGGATGGCGTTCGCCGCTACCGCATAACATCGTCGCCCGAAGCATAAGGTGGTGGATATGACAAACAGTCTGCGCTTGGAGCTGGACCGCCTTGCCACCATGAAGCCTGCCGAACTGCGTTCTCGTTGGCGTGAGGTCTATCGCAACGTTGCCCCCAATATTTCTCCTGACCTTCTCCGGCGCGATATTGCCTATCGGCTGCAGGAAAAGGTGCATGGCAAACTGCCTTCCCACATTGAGCGGGAGCTCGACAGGTTGAACGGGAAGGTCGGAACTAGCGCGCCGGCACCCTCACGTCGCGGTCCCATATTGCCTGGAACCCGGTTCGTTCGGGAGTGGAACGGCAAGACCATCGCAGTAACCGCAACTGATAGCGGATTTGAATGGGATAACGATACCTATCGCTCGCTCTCAGAAATTGCGCGCAAGGTTACAGGTGCGCACTGGTCAGGTCCCAGATTCTTTGGCCTGACGGCAAAGGCGGCGTGATATGGACCGGACCAAGAAGCTCGTGCGTTGTGCGATTTACACCCGCAAATCGACCGAAGACGGGCTCGAACAAGAGTTTAACAGCCTCGACGCTCAATATGATGCCTGCACAGCTTACGCATTAAGCCAAAGGCACGAAGGCTGGACGGTCACCAAAGACCGCTATGATGATGGCGGGTTCTCGGGCGGCAATCTGGAACGTCCAGGTCTAAGGCGGTTGTTGGCAGATATCGAAGCAGGCAAGGTTGATATCATTCTGCTCTACAAGATTGACCGGCTAACCCGCTCGCTGTCAGACTTTGCCAAAATCGTTGAAATTCTCGACCGCAAGTGCGCAAGCTTTGTGTCTATTACCCAGTCGTTCAACACTACGACCAGCATGGGCAGGCTGACCCTCAACATGCTACTTTCCTTTGCCCAGTTCGAACGGGAGGTCACAGGCGAACGCATCCGCGACAAGATCTATGCGTCAAAACGCAAAGGTATCTGGATGGGCGGTCCGGTTCCGCTGGGATACGACGTCATCGACCGAAAGTTGGTGGCCAACGAGTTCGAGGCCGAACAGGTCCGACACATCATGCAACTTTATCTCAAAGTAGGTTCAGTTCCTGAACTGGTCGACGTGTTGGCCAAGAACGGCAGCCATACCAAGGTCCAACAGCGCAAAGATGGTGGGACGAGAGGCGGGGTCCACTTTAAACGTGGCAATCTTTACCACCTCCTATCCAACCGGATTTATCGCGGCATGACTGTTCACAAGGGCGAAGCCTTCGAAGGCGAGCATGATGCGATCGTCTCAGAAGAACTGTGGAACCAAGTTCAAGTCAAATTGGCAAAGCAAGGGCAGGGCGGCAGCTCACGCAAGGTGAGCGCCAGAACAGGCGTGCTGACTGGGCTGATTTACAATGCGGAAGGAACGTCGATGGTTCTGACCCACACTCAGAAGGGTAATCGAAGGTTCCATTATTACGCTAATCGATACGAAGCCCTGGGAGACTCTACTGCCTCGCGTGTGAATGCCCGAGATATTGAGGACATCGTCGTTGCCCAACTCTCGCAAACATTGGCACTAGGCATTCAGGTGCAGAGCGTTTTGCTCGACGGTACGTACACAGCCGACCAACTCCACAACGTAATATCGCGATGTCGCCAGCTAGGAACTGAACTCACAGGGGCCAAATATATACGGAAGCAGGCCATCATTCGAAATGTGCTCGACCGTGTCGAACTTTATGAAGACCGAGTGGTGATCAAAATCGATAACCGGAGTTTGCTCAATGCTATTGCAGCGGACGGGTCAATCCAACCCTCAAGTAGCGACCTAATGATCGAACGCGAGGCTATTAGGTTGCGTCGCGGCAAGGCGCTCAGGCTGATCATACCCGCCACCTCGGCAGGTGAAGGCGTGTCTTTACGCGATGACAAGCTCGTCATGCTTCTCGCCGAATCGAGAGCAATCATGGCTCAAATTGCCACGAACCCTGATAAATCAGTTCCGACCCTTGCAGCCGAACAAGGTCGTTGCCGTGTCCGAATGATGAAGGTTGCAAAGCTTGTCT
>CALGEE010000092.1 GCA_937881525.1 uncultured Sphingomonadales bacterium
TCAATGGCGGTATATTGAGCGCCTGATCTTCTCCTCCTTCTGTCTGATGAAAGTCAGAAAATTAACGTCCATTTGGATGTGATGGCCCGGGACCTGTTTGTTATAGCGTTTGGTATGGACTTTGCGCAGGCGTATTCCGCGCGACAGCCTGTTCAGGCCATTGGGTTTGAGTATCCGATAGATGGTAGCGTCGGATAATTTGATGCCGTGATGGCGCGCCAAATACCACATGACCCGTTCTGGCTCGAGATGGTATTCCCGCGCTAGTTGCAACACCTTCTCAGCTGATTCAGGTGGTGTCTGGTTGGGCGGTTTTTGGAATGGTTTTGGCATTGACCAGCCGAGCTTCGCCGTCTTGCTCATAGGCCCGCCTCCAACTGTAGAAGCCGGCCCAGCCAAAGCAAAAATAGCTGCAAGTCTTCGCTACTTGCCTAGTTCGTTCCGCGTACCGCCGAACCCGAAGCTTGCGCTGCACCTCGCGCCCGTCGTTCTTCGTCATCGAAAACACCCCTTTCCATCACTGGAATAATAGAAAAGGTGTCTCGCAAGTTCCTGCATGTCTGCACTGCCTTTCACGGCTCAATGGCGCACCAGTTAAGTCAAATGCTTCCCTCAAACACCCAGGCAACCTAAGCGAATACTGCTAAGGTTATACCCGTTCGTTCGCAGATTATTCCTACTATTTCCATGGAACCAGGCAACGCAAGGCTAGCGGTCAGAGGGCGTTTTAGGAAATCGCGGCATCCAAACTCACAGCCTTGCGCAGGCGCTTTATAATAAGTTCATACATTTCTTGCGCCGCCGGGGACAAGGAGTTGCCTTTCCGCGTGATCAGGCAGAGCGTCCGTCGTAACTCCGGCTCGACGATCGGCAGAGATTGGAGGTTTTGGTCGACCGGCGCGGGTATCATGATTTTCGGCAGGATAGCCACCGCCATGCCCGACCTGGCAAAAGCCAGCATCGTCTGAACCTGAACCACCTCTGACGCGTCGGTGAAGGTTAGGCCGCGCTTCGTCATCTCACGGTCCAGCGCGGTGCGAAACGCCGCCGATGAAGAGGCGATGACCACCGGTAGCCGCACAAGTTCAGTGAGTGTGATCGTGTCCCTGCCGGGTAACCAATAGGCCTTGGGCAGGAGGGCGTGAAAGGGTTCATCGGTGATTGGCATGAAATCGAAATCGCCGGCATGCTTGACCTCAGGTCCGATGCCGAAAGCGATTTCTTGGCGTGAAATCGCTTCCAACATATGGGTGCCGTTAAGTTCGCGCAACTCTAGACCGATGCTTCTGCGCCTGCGGAGAAACTCTGCAAGAATATCCGGTAGCACCGTGGAGGCGAGGCTGGGGATGCAGCCCATTGCGATATGTCCGACCTTCAGATTGGCTGTGTCCTTGATCTGGCGAAGGCCCATCTCGAGAGCGGCGATGGCTCGTTGGGCATGGCTTAGCAACTGCTCGCCCTCAGCGGTCAATTGCACGCGGCGTGTGGTGCGATGAAACAGCGTCACGCCGATCTGCTCTTCAAGCAGCTTTATCTGGGAGCTTATGGCCGACTGGGAGCGGTTCATGACTTCTGCAGCTTTGCGGAAACTCGACAAATCCGCAACCACAACAAAAATCTGGAGGGCTTTCAAATTATACATTGCCGCGCATTCATGAACCCCCTGGCTGAGCCTGTCCAGCCATTAAAGCCGCACGTCAGTCTTTCGGCAAGGCGTAGGCGACGACCGCATTACCCAGTTGTGACCGCAGCAGCGCATGGCCGCCGGCGGATATAATTGCGAATTGCTGGCCGCTGCGCGGCGAGCGATAGGTCATCGGATTGGCCTGACCGCCCGCGGGCAGGCGCGACTGCCAGAGTTGCTTTCCGGAATTGTTGTCGAAGGCCCGGAAGGTCTTGTCATGCGTGGCGCCAATGAAAACCAGCCCGAAAGCTGTGGCGATTGATCCGCCGAAATTGGGCATACCCATCTCCAGCGGCAGCCCGAAGGCGGTGTTGAACGGGCCGGTATCTCTGGCCGAACCGATAGGCCGGGACCAAAGCAGCGCCTTTGTCGTCAGGTCTATGGCGTGGAGCTCGCCAAAAGGTGGCTTGTTCCAGGGTGCTTGGAGCGGTGATTCAAGGCCGCTTAGCAGCACGCCCCACGGCCTGCCGAGCTGTGGCTGCGGTAGGGCGAAGCTGTGCGAATAATTGTCCTTTCTGGACAGGCCAAGGCGGCGGTCGGTCTCAGAACGCGGTACCGGCTGGGTGATAGTACCATAGTGCATCGAATTGACCAGCATGATGTTGCGCTACGGATCGACTGTGACACTGCCCCAGTTTACGCCGCCACCGATACTTGGATAGATAAGCGCACGGTCCGTACCCGGCGGGGTCATCGGGCCTTCGTAACGCAACTTGCGGAATTCGATCCGACACCAGAGTTGATCGACTGGGGTCAGCCCTCACGTGTCGGCCTCGGTCAGCGGGGGTACCCTCGACCGATGGTAGGCCGATCGAAAAGGGTTGGGTCGGGTGTTAGCGGGCGGTGAAACCGCCGTCGATGACCAGTTCGGCCCCTGTAACGAAGCGCGATTCATCCGAGGCCAGGTAGAGCGCGCCATTGGCGATGTCCTCAGGCTCGCCGAGATGGCCGATGGGCTGCAAATTATCATAGAATTTGCGACCCTCTTCGGCATCGCCAAAGCGGGCGATCGACTGCTCTAGCAGCGGTGTGCGGATGAAGCCGGGGTGGATAGTGTTTACTCGGACATTGACCCGGTCTTGCGCACAGGAAAGTGCTACCGACTTGCTGTAGAGGCGCACGCCGCCCTTTGAGGCATTGTAGGAGGCGATACCGGGCTGCCCTACTATACCTAGCACCGAAGAGATATTGATGATGCTGCCGACGACCGGACTTGTCCGCATCATCAACGCCAACTGATGCTTGGTGGCGAGGAACGTGCCCTCGAGGTTGATGCCGACGATACGCCGCCATTCATCTAGGCCCGTTTCGGTGGGAAACGTGAGCTTTGTGACTGAAGTGCCCGCGCAATTGACCGCGATGTTGAGACCGCCGAAGCGAGCCTCCATCGCTGCCATCGCCGCTTCCCAGCAGGGTTCGCTGGTAACATCCAGATGATGATATTCGGCCTCGCCCCCAGCGGCGCGGATTTTGGCCAAAACGCTGGCGGCCATCTCGTCGTTGAGATCGACCAGCATCACCTTGGCCCCTTCAGCCGCGAGCAACCGCGCACAGGCGGCGCCTATACCGCTGGCAGCGCCGGACACCAGCGCGATTTTTCCGACTACACGACCCATTACTTTTTTCCTTCCCCAAGGGTTTCGTAGCTAGAGTTACGTTTACTTACGCTCAAACGAATTATTTGTATCAATGGTTCTTATTATCGATACAATCGGATGAGCAATATAGGGGGGCAAGCAATTATTTTGAATTTCGA
>CALGEE010000093.1 GCA_937881525.1 uncultured Sphingomonadales bacterium
TATCTATTGGTCGAAATTCGAAAAAGGCGCGCAATACCGCAAGCATTATCGCAAGCCCGTTGCGGGCGGCGCGGATCAGCTCATCCTCGATGAAAATACACTTGCGAAGGACAAGGAATATTTTCGCCTTGGCGCGGCCGAAATCAGCCCCGATGGCAAAATACTGGCTTATGCCTATGATGATAACGGCTCGGAGCGGTTCGATTTGCATTTCCGCAATCTCGATACCGGTACGAAATTGGGTGATATCATTCCCGGCACTCTGTCCAGCATCGTCTGGTCATCGGACAGCAAGGGGGTGGTCTACGGCCTCGCCAATGAAAATTGGCGTACGGACAATTCCTGGTATCATCGGCTTGGCGATGAACTGACCAAGGCGAAATTGCTATATCAGGAACAGGATATTGGTTTTGGCGTCGGCGTTGGCCTGACCGCGCAAGAGGATTGGATTGTCATTGGCACGGGGGACAATGTCACTAGCGAAGTGCGTTTGGTGCCCGCCAATGATCCGACCGCGACGCCCATCATGGTGTCCCCGCGTAAAACGGGGCGGCAATATAGCGTTGATGTCCGCGACGGGACGCTCTTCATTCTCACCAATGATGACCATGTGAACTTCCGCGTTGCGACCGCCAGTATGAAGGCGCCGGGCGACTGGAAAACGCTGATTTCCGGTTCCGACCGTCATTATCTAACTGGCCTGTCTTTGTTCAAGAATTTCTATGTCACCGAAGGGCGCATAGATGGCCTCGACCAAGTTGAGATCTGTGATTATGCCGATGCAGGCAAGGTTCAGGCGATCAAATTTCCTGAGGCAAGCTATGATGCGGGCCTTGGCGATAATCCCGAATATGATGTGACGAAGCTGCGGCTTGGCTATGAATCGATGGTCACGCCCGACACGGTGTTTGACTACATCCTTGCCGACGGTCGTTTGGAAACGCTGAAGGTGCAGGAAATCCCGAGCGGATATGATCCTGCCCAATATGTCATCGAGCGCGTGATGATCACGGCGCGCGATGGGGCGAAGGTGCCGGTGTCCATCCTCACTAAAAAGGGCTTTAAAAAGGACGGAGGTCAGCCCTTACATCTCTATGCTTATGGCGCATATGGCTATGCCACGCCGCCGGGCTTTAGCGCAAACCGGCTGTCCATGGTCGATCGCGGATTTGCCTATGCGATTGCGCATATCCGTGGCGGCGATGACTTGGGCTATCAATGGTATCTCGACGGCAAGCTGATGAAGCGGACCAACACGTTCAACGACTTTGTCGATGCGGCCAAGGGGTTAATCAGCTTGGGCTATACCGGCAAAGGCAAGGTGACTGCTAGCGGCGGCAGCGCGGGTGGCGAATTGATGGGCGCCGTTGTCAATCAGGCACCCGAGCTATTTGGCGCGGTTGTCAGCCATGTTGCCTTTGTCGATGTGCTTAATACTATGCTCGACAAGAATTTGCCGCTGACCCCGGGCGAATGGCCAGAATGGGGTAACCCGATCACGGACCAAGCCGCGTTCGATTATATCCGCAGCTACTCGCCTTATGACAATGTGGAGGCAAAGGCCTATCCGCCGATGCTGTGGACGGCTGGCTTAAACGACCCGCGCGTAACCTATTGGGAGCCAGCGAAGATGGTCGCAAAGCTGCGTGACATGAAGACCGATGACAATGTGCTGTTGCTCAAAACCAATATGGGTGCCGGCCATGGTGGCAAGTCGGGGCGTTTTGAACGCTTGCGCGAAAATGCCGAAGAGGCGGCGTTCCTCATCTGGCAAATGGGGTTGGCCAAACCGAAAAATGACGCCGTTTGAACAATCCTTCACCGCGCACCCAGACGACATTGACGCGCTTGGACACGTCAACAACGCGGTCTGGGTAAGGTGGATTCAGGATATAGCGACGTCGCATTGGCAGGCCGTTGCTGCGCCTGAACATATTGCCGCCTATTTCTGGGTCGTGACGCGGCACGAGATTGATTATCGTGGGAACATCGCTGGCGGTGAAAGCGTGACGGGACGGACCTGGATTGAAAGCCAACCAAAGGGCGCGCAGTTCGACCGGCGCGTGGATTTCGTTGACGGCACGGGCAAGGTGATCGTGCGGGCAAATACGACTTGGGCGATGATTGATAATGCAATGGGGCGCCTCGCCCGCGTCCGGCCAGAGGTGTCCGCACCGTTTATGGCGTGAGTGTTTTGGCCCTGATCCTAGAAATCTATCGCAACGCCCTTTAATTCCCAGTCACCATAACGCACAGGATCTGGTCTTTCTGCATCAGGCTCGGGTTCTCGGCCGACCTCTTTCGGCTCGGGCACCGGAGGACTTTTGGAGAGATATTCCGGCGCTTTAACATGTGGTGGACGCGTGCCCATAGTTCGAATTTCCTTAAGCGAAATGGCTTGAATGGAATATCGGCTTTCACCGCGGCATTTGCAAGATGTGGCATCGCAAGTTGGGCCGTGCAGAAGCGCTCTTCACTTGTTTCGCGCACACGCCTAGTGCGCTTGGTTATGACTGAAGAAATTTCCGGCTTGCCCACCCGCCGCGCTGCCCTGCGCC
>CALGEE010000094.1 GCA_937881525.1 uncultured Sphingomonadales bacterium
CAGCACCCTAGGCTGTGTAGTTGTCCAAAAACACCGCTGCAAAGAAGGCCTTTATTTCTGCCACTTCAGAGAATGGGACAACCAAAGACACATGTTGATCTGGACGTAGTACCAACACCGCGCCCTGAGTGCGGTCGATCCCCCGCATGTCGAAGATGTCACCTTTTGTTTGGTTCGCGCAAAATGCTTTTTCGTAATCCGTCAGCCCCATGATGCCCTTCTTAGGTTGCAACAAAGATGGCATTTGCGAAAAATCCATCTCTCGGTGAGGTAATTGAAAGACGGCGCGTAAGTCGATTGTTGCGTCCATATCGACCTCTTTCGGAGTTATCCCCTTAATCAAGCCCGCAATACTTTCGCACAGGGAATCTACGGGACCACCTTCGCTTCCGTTGTCTCCTTCCGGGGCGAAAGCGATGATCCGCCACCGTCCGTCTGCCTTCAATGCATGGCCTAGCTCCATGGGTTTCGCATCACCCAAGCGGATCACCGGCGCCGAATGGAAGCGTTTGCCGATGAGATATCCCTTGGCAAGGGCTTGGGCAGGGCTGCTTGCGGTAATCAATGACGGATCATAGCAGGTCTCGACCCCAGCGGTGTAGCGTCCGTGTTTCTTGAAGTAAGCTTGGAACTGCGCGGCCTCTTCCTTTGTTTTTGGCTTCTCACTGAACAAACGCGCCATGTCTCGGTCAAAGTCGATAAGCTCTCGCGCCTTGGCTTGCCGCTCGGATGAATATGTATCGAGAAGTGCCCAAGGTGATTGCCCCTGCAACACGGCTGCCAATTTCCACCCCAAGTTAAACGCATCGGCCATTGAAACGTTCATCCCTTGGCCGGCCTTCGGGCTGTGGGTGTGACAGGCGTCGCCCGCAATAAAGACGCGCGGTGTGACCTTGCCTCGTTTATCGGCGGCAACGTCATCAAATCCATCGCAAACACGTTGGCCAATCTCATAGGCCGACCACCATGCGACCTGTGCGGTTTCGAATTCAAAAGGGCTTAGAATGCAGCGGGCTTTGTCAATCAACTGTTCTGACGTAACGCCGCGATCTGACGCGCGCTCGCCGTCCTTTAGGGCATCAAGTTCAATGTAAAGTCGGACCATATATCCGCCTTCGCGCGGAATGATCAGGATGCTGCCTTGGTCCGCCGATTGAATCGCACATTTCAAACGAATGTCGGGAAAACTGGTGCGTGGCAGAACGTCCATAACGCCCCAAAGTTGCCGCGCTGACGCGCCCTTTAGCCCTAACCCCAAACCAGAGCGCACTTTGCTCCGCGCCCCATCGCAGCCCACAAGATACTTTGCGCGAATGGTTTCCTGTTCTCCGTCTTTGTCGAGACATTTGAAGGTTGCCTCAATCGGATAGTTCTGCGTATCGTCGCGCGTGAATGACACGAGCTCTCGACTATAATCCGGAACCAGCCGGCTTGGAGATTTGGCCATGACATCCAGAAAGAAGTCATGGATGCGCGCTTGGCTTAAAATGACGTGAGGCATTTCAGACAGATCGTCTTCGACGTCTTGAATGCGATCCGCGCGGACAAGCGGCGCACCATCCGTTCCCGGGCGCCAAAAGCTGACTTCGTTGACGTGATAGCCCTCTTTGATGACTTTCTCTGAAAAGCCAAAGGCCTCAAACATTTCGATGGACCGACACGCGACTCCGTCTGCTTGTCCGACTTCCAGCGGACCCGGTTTCCGTTCCGCAATCCGAACAGAGACGTTGCCTAAAGTGCTAAGTTGGGCTGCTAGGGTCAAACCTGCCGGACCACAGCCCACTATAAGAACATCGACCTCACTGCCCATGACACGGTTGTTTGCAGGTGCAATTGACGGATCGCCGGGGCGAAACCCATTCAAGTGATATTGCATGTGTACGACCTCCCACCGTCAACTGCATTTTCAAATCATACTAGACTCAAATAGATGGTACTGTCAGATTAAACTGCGGGCCGCGGCCGCAAATACCAGTACCAGACACGGTAGGCCTCAAGTGCGATCAGGGGGCCAAAGTGGACAAGGGCCGGTGCGGCGCCGTTCCAATCGTTCAAAGCGGCCCAGTGCACCAATGTCAACACAGCTGCCCCGTAGGTCCACCTTTGTAACCACTTCCACCATGTGCCCATTTTGCGCACGAAGTAATCCATTGATGTCAGCGCCAGTGGTACGAAGATGATAAACGCGATCCAGCCGGTCCAGATGTAAAGTCGCGGCAATTCATCAACGACTGTTGTCAGTGAGGCCTTATCCAGCAGGTAGAAAATCGTGTGCAGCAACGCATAACCAAAGGAGGCAACGCCCAGATAACGGCGGTTGCGTTTCAACCATTGCGGACCTCGCCATCCCTTCAGCAGCATTGCAAGAGGCGTCGCCATCATGAGCACGATCAACAACCGTGCAGAGGTTTCACCCGATGGGTGCACAAGCTGGTGGAAAACCCGCGGATCATCGGATGTCAGTGCTGTGAAAGTCATCATGACCCCGAGGGAGGCAAGCACTGCCCATGTGAGATAAGGGGAAGTTGCTTCAAAGAAACGTTGCATATCGGGGTCCAAGCTAATGTGAGTGTTTAGGTTATACGCCCGAGCCATGGGTTTCCGTCGCGGCTCAGGCGATATTTTCACTTCTTAAGGGCGGGGATCATGCGTGCCAGCGTGCCGTCTTTGCGCACGAACTGGTTGAATATGGCCGCAGCAGCGTGGGCTGTAATCAGGGCAAACAGCACAAGGTTTAACAGCCAATGGACATAGCTCAGATCTGCGACACCGTTCCATGTCATAC
>CALGEE010000095.1 GCA_937881525.1 uncultured Sphingomonadales bacterium
TGATACCGGACATTCGTGCTGCGTCTTCGTTTGAACCGATCGCATAAGTATGCTTGCCATAGACGGTAAACTTCATGATCAGACCCAGCAGTATGGCCAGCAATGCAAACCAGATGACCGGCATCATGCCCGACCCGATGGCGGCGAATGCGTCCGTTGGAAAAGAAACCGGCTGCCCTTTGGTCCACCATTGCGAAATACCGCGACAGATCAGGAACATGCCCAGCGTCGCGATAAAGGGTGGAATGCGCGTAAACGCGATCAAAAACCCGTTGATGCCGCCGATGAAGGCCCCAAAGACCAGACCGACCATAATTGGTACGATAACAGGCAAATCGAATGACCATGCGCCAAAAACAGCCTTGGGGTTCAACTGGCCGTTCACCAGTTCGGTCTGGGCAAAGGACATCACGATCATCGCCGTCGCCCCGACGAGCGGGCCGGACGACAGGTCAATCCCGCCGGAGATAATGACTTGGGTCACACCCAGCGCGATAATGCCGATGATGGCCACTTGTAGGATGATAATCTTGATCCGCGCGATGTTCAGGATGGTGCCGTCGCGGCTGGTGTTGAAATCAAACAGCATGCTTTGGCCGTTCATGTAGGGCAAAATTTGCCCAAGAGCCTCAAAAGCCAGAATGATCAAAATCAGCGCGATAAAGACGTTTGCCTCGTTCGGCCAAGCGCGTTTGGTTTTGTCGTAGGTCAGCCCGCCGATACCATGTGATATCTGATCTACCATGTTCCCCTCCTCAGGCGCTCACCTTACGGTGATCTTTTTCATGTCCCGAAGCGGCGCAACACAGGCGCCGCTTCAGTCTGACTTAGTCAATCAGCTTAGTTTGCGGAAAGATAGTCGGCGATATTGGCAGGCGTCACCAACTCAAACGGAATATAGACCTTCTGTTCAACGTCTTCGCCGTTCGCAAGCGCGATAGCAGCATTCAGTGCGCCCGAACCCTGACCAGCAGCGTTCTGGAAAACAGTCACATCCAGATCGCCAGCCTGCATTGCAGCCAAAGCGTCCTGTGTCGCATCAACACCACCGACCACGACATCCGCCATGTCGATGCCTGCAGCCTTCATCGCCTGAATTGCTCCCAGTGCCATTTCATCGTTATTCGCGATGACGGCGTGGAACTCTTCACCCGAAGACAACCAGTTGGTCATCAGCGAGTTTGCCTGTTCGCGCGACCAGTTCGCAGTCTGTTGGTCAATCACTTCAATAAAGTTGCACATGTCGATGCCAAGGATGTCTTCGACGTCTTTTGTCCGCTGGACGGCGGCCTGGTTGGAAAGCTCGCCCATCATGACATAGGCCTTTGCGCCGCCGCCAAGACCCTGTGCGCGCAACATCTTGCATATCTCAAAAGTTTCCAGCGTACCGGATTCAATCTCGTTGGATGCCACGAATGCCTGATTGTCGGGTAGCGTATCAACGTTGACTGGCTGGCGGTTCACAAAGACAAGTGGAACCCCAGCAGCAGCCGCTGCATCTGTCATCGCCTGCGTTGCCGACGTATCGACAGGGTTTACGATGATCGCATCGACACCGGATGCGACGAAGTTGTTGATCTGGTCAAGCTGACGGGCAACGTCGTTCTGTGCGTCCTCGATCTGGACGTCCACCCCGTCCATGCCATCAGCCATTTCTTGAATGCCATTGCGCAGAACAGTCAGAAAGTTGTCATCGAATAGCGCCATGGACACCCCGATATTTTCGGCCATAGCGGTTGTGGACAGCATCGAAGCGAGGCCTGCGGCCATAAGAGTCTTTTTCATTGGGTTCCTCCCGTTAATGGTGTCCGGCGCACCGTTCCTCCTGCCGGAACCCCTGTCTGGGGCAATCAATCCCCAGACTCAGGCGGCTTCCCGCTTGAGCTGTGAGGCAATGAATTCAAATGACCGTTTGATCGCGGTGTAGGGATCAGTCAGCGCATGGGTCTGAGGCGAAAAACATTCGTACGAGACTGGCCCGTCGTAGCCCGCCGCAAACAATGCCTGAATTTGCGCCACATTTCCCAACCGGTCGTCAGCATCGACCAGAACACGGTGTTCGTCTTCCATCTGGTCGATGCCCAACGATGGATCAACGACACCCGAAATGTGCACGATCCCAGTATACTCGGGGAAAATCGCTCCACCATCGGCCAGCGTATGATGAAAGGTGTCGTGGACCAGCTTGAAATAGGCCGTGCCGTCAATTCCATCGATCACGTCAACCAGCTCCGACTTGGACCGCAGCGAAGAGCGCCCAAAACCCAGCGGTTCGACCAATGCGACAAGGTCTGCGTCCTTTAGCATCGGCAAGATACCTTTCAACGCGACCCGCACCTTTGCCTGACGTTCGCCGTTGCCCAAGCCGGTCCCATCGTTGCGTGGGATCAGACTGATGGTTTCAGCCCCGGCTGCTTTGGCGGTGTCGATCAACGCACGGACAGCGGCCTCGCGCGCGTCATCCCAGCTGTTGAACGGATAGACCTGACTTAGCCCGACTAGGCGCAGGCCTTTGTCTGCGGCCATTTTCCCGGCACTGGTTGCATCCAACCCGTCAAAAAGCGTGCGGGTAATGTCGTTACGCACTTCTACGCCGACGCAACCAAGCTGCGCTGCAAGGTCAAGAAATTCGACATATGACAGGTTGGGCGTCGTCATATGATTGAGTGCGGTCTGCATTGTTATCCCCCAAGGCAAACATGACGTAATCACGTCGTCTGCTGTATAAAGCTGGTGGGAACCTGCGCCTCAACCTAAGATTCGGTCAATAGATTGTGTCGCAATTTATGTCATTCATGACGTGACTTTAGTCACACAATGACGCTTTTACATCATTATAGGATCTCTGGCAAAATCAACTTTGGCTCCAGAAAGTACTGGCTAGATGCGCCTTCCACGCCCTTTGAACTAGATTCCACCATCTGGTCAACGAGTGCGGCACACAACTCTGGCAAAGGAGTGGCGATCGCCATAACTGCATAACCGTCGATCAGCGCACTCCGACTTTCCGCTGTCAATTCGTTTACGACAAGCGCAACATGCGGCATGTCATGGACTTCGCGCAGTGCAGCGATAGCCCCCTCCATGCCCCCTCCCGCGACATAGATGCCTTTCAGGTCGGGGTGCCTATGCAGCAGGTCGAGTGTCGCTTCATACGTCACCTGCCGCGTCTCAAGATTTACAAGCGTATCAAGCACCGTAAAACCACGATCAACCTCGCGGACCAATGATCGAAAGCCGACTTCACGGAGGTCATGGCCATGCCATCTATTGCCCCCGACAAAGATCGCGAGCTTACCAGGCTGGTGGACCGTCTTGGTGATCATCCATGCTGCGGTACGGCCAATCTTCATGTTATTAAGTCCTATATATCCCTTCCTGATCCCTTGGGCAAAATCATTCAGTACCGAAACCACGATTACGCCCTCATCCCGCAGCCTTTGCACAACCGGGTCAAGCCGCTTGTCGTTAACGGCTGTACAGGCGATTGCATCACACCGCCGACCAAGGTCTTGTAGCAACTGTGCGAATTCGTCGGGTGACTGTGATGACGAAAAACGGATGTCCGCGATTATTTTGTAATCGGGCCGGCCGGATACCTCTTTTTCAATTTGCAGGGCGAAGTTTTTGTAAAACTCCTGAGATTTCTTCAGAAGGATAAAACCAAGGCGAACTTCCGGGACCGAAGTCTTCAACTTGTCCTGGATGATGCCCTTACCATGGTAGCCTACCCTGTTGGCGGCCTCCGCGATCTTGCGCATCGTCTCTTCGCGCACGAGCGTTCGACCATTGATGACGCGATCTACCGTCGTAGCGCTCACGCCAGCTTCGCGGGCGACATCTTTGATTGTTGGTCGTCTTGCCATGAAATCTATGATGACGGTTTTCTATCATCGTAGCAAATAAAATGACATCTGAATCTGGATATTTAGGTGCTTCCAGAACTGGACCTGTCGCGGTTTGGTGCCGCTCCTTTGATAGCGTAATGTGCAGCAAAGGAGAT
>CALGEE010000096.1 GCA_937881525.1 uncultured Sphingomonadales bacterium
CAACCGCTCGTTGTCATAGTTGCAAAAGTCTGCAAGCCAGCGGTTATAGGCGTCAAAACTCGCCATATGCAGTTCATGGTTTGTAGTGCCAAGCGGTCCGCCGCCAAACAGGATCGCGGTGTCAATTCCGTCGGTATCCATGTCATCAAGCCGCGCCTTAGGCATCCAGCCACCTGCACGTGCATCAGACGCACGACCGTGCATTTTGAAGTCCTTGCCTTCGCGGCCACCCTGAGCGCTTATCAAGTTAAGCTTACGACGCGTGCCTTCAAAAACGATATAGTCGCAATCTTCGCCGTGTTCGAGCTGTGGTGCCTGATCCCGGTACTCAGCGGGCAGATAGTCCGCCCACATATCGTGCGAGGGGTTCACATGCGCATCGGCATCGACAATCGGGTTTATCTTTGTGGCGATATTCATATTAGAGACTCCGGTGACTGTATCTTGGCCCAATTTAGCCCCGTATAACGACGAAAGCAAATATCAATGAACGCCATATTGAGACATTTTTAATATATATTGTTGATGCAACGCGGGCAATTTCACCCATCAGGTCTTCCAGCACGCCTTTGCGCACCGGCGGGCCATCATAGAGTTTTGAGAGGCAGACATGGGATCTTCGGTGCCTAACCCGCCGCCTTTGCGTCTTCATCCGGGTTGAACATTACACCGCGATCATTATTCGACAAATCGACAGTATCGGCTTTTGCTTTTGGTTCCATGGTAGCACCTCTCCAGTGCATTTTAAATCAGTTCTAAATCGGCCTTTCCTGCGGAACACATTGGGCAGCACCAATCGTCGGAAATATCTTCCCACCGCGTGCCAAAGGCAATGCCGCTGTCCGGGTCGGCTTCTTATTCGTCGTAAATACGGCCGCAAATTAGGCAGCTATATTGCCTGTATTCGGCGTGTTCCGGTGTTTCATTCATCCGCGTCATGCACTGTAATGAAATGCAGAAACCGGTCGGCCAAAATATCAATGATCAGCGGGTCAGTGGACACCCCTACCCCGCGCGCGGCGTGGTTGCTGTGGTCCAGGATTTCATACATCAACAGCCAAGCTTCTAGCCACCTCCTGCGGTCCGCCGCTTGATCCAAGGCAAAGGCGGGCATGAATTTTCCCAATTCGCTAATCAGATCTTCAATGAAGCGATGTCCAAAATCGGTGAAATCGGATTCCTCGCTATTGGCCTGAATAAAGACCCGCAACAATTGCCCGCTGCGGCGATCCGCCTCGAACAATTGACTGATCCATGAGGCAACAATGTCTCGATCAAGACGGTTATGCTTGGTAATCGCCAAAAATCGCGGCATCGATGCTTGTGTGTTTTCGCAGAAAATTTCGGTTGCAATCCCGGCTTTTCCGCTAAAATGGCGATAGAATGTCATTCGGCTGACGCCCGCTGCAATGGCAATATCCTCGACCGAAACCGAGAAATAGCCATCGCGGCAAAAGGCGTCGGTCGCTGCCGCCAGCAACCGATCCCGGCTGCTCAATTTGGGCCGACAAACTTTTGCAGAGGCGGTGGCCAACGTCTTATTCGGCCGCGATCGCGTATTCCTGTGTCGCCGCTTCGGGCCCGATAAAAGCGCCGGGATAGCGCCCGGTGAACTCTCCATGGTCAAAGGTCGGCACGCCCGCGACCAGCGTCAAACGCATCGGCGCGGGATCGCGGGTATAGCGATAAGTGC
>CALGEE010000097.1 GCA_937881525.1 uncultured Sphingomonadales bacterium
CGTATTTCCCTATGTTATTGTCAATATTGCAATAAGGTGCGAAAACTTGAGCATGAAAAAATTGCCTGACCTTGATCAGATAACCGCCTTTATCGCCGTGGCGGACGAATTGAGTTTCAAACGCGCCGCCGAGCGCCTCTCGATTGATGCATCGGCCTTGTCACGGCGGATCAAGGATCTGGAGGCCCGGCTTGGCTTCATATTGTTGCATAGAACGACCCAGACCGTGCGATTGACGGATGCGGGGCGTCAGTTCTATGACGGCAACCAGGAGATCGTTTCGGCGATACGTGAAACGATAGCCTCCGCCGCCCGCATATCCAAAGGAAGCGTTGGCCACCTGCGAATTGCATACATGACTTTCGCGGGCCTATATATATTACCGGCGGCAATGGCCCGCTACCGGGAACGCCATTCGGAGATATCAGTCTCCATTAGCTATCTGCCGACTCAGGAACAGAAGCTGGCCCTTGCGCGAGGTGAGGTCGATGTCGGTTTGATGCTCGGTCCCTTTCATCATTCGGAATATCAAACACAATGCCTCGCGAAAGATAGCTTGTATGTGGCGATGCCGAGTAATCACCGCTTGGCGCAGCAAAAATCCGTTTCTGTACAAGAACTGACGGGGGAGCCGTTAGTGCTCGGGACCGACCGGCATTGGGACTTTTATCGAAGCCTGATCGAGCAAGCGTTTTCGCACCATGGCGCGGAACTGCGAATTGACTGTGAAGCATCAAATATGTTGGGCATGCTTGGTCTGGTAAAGAAGGGACAAGGCATCACGATTGTTCCGAAAGCCATGCTCGACTATTGTCCGCGCGGCGTCAAAATGCTGCCCCTTTCGGGTTGTGACGACGTAGTCGAGACCATTGCTGTGTGGCGTATGCCATCCCAGTCCAAGGTCACGGATTTCGTTGAAGTACTCAGCGCAATATAGGCAACTCCTCCTGATCGTCGCACAACTGCCTCCGTGTGGGACCAAGATTGATCAAAGTCGCCTATGGGTCAGAAGCGGCCAGTAGGGTTCTTCTTCAGTCGTCCGCTTTGCCCTTGAAGCTGCCACTCTCCTCTATCCTTTAAACTTCGTGGTCTTTCCAACACATAAGGAGAAAGACCATGTTCTTTATACGTAAAACAGAATCACTTAGGTCCCCTTGGAACAAGGGGCGAATAATCGGTCAAAAGCCACCTCTCAAACCAAAGCACGTTTGGGCAATTCGGACACGATTGC
>CALGEE010000098.1 GCA_937881525.1 uncultured Sphingomonadales bacterium
TTTCCGCAAGGCTGTTATCGTCGAAATCAAGCTCACGCGTTTCCGGGTCAATAACGACATTTTCGAGTACTGTGCCGAAACGCTTTGTTGTGGCAAAGATCTCTGGCTCGGCTTCAGGGGACAAACGAATCATCTTAGCGTAGCAACCGCCTTCAAAGTTGAACACGGCGGTGTCCGACCAACCATGTTCATCGTCACCAATCAACGTACGGCTCGCGTCGGCGGACAACGTTGTCTTGCCCGTGCCCGACAGACCAAAGAAGACGGCGGTATGGCCATCGGCACCAATATTGGCCGAACAGTGCATGGGCATCACGCCCTTTACCGGCAGAAGGTAATTGAGAATGCCAAACACGGACTTCTTCATTTCGCCCGCATAAGCGGTACCGCCAATGAGAATAAGCTTCTCCGTAAAGTTGACCGCAACAACCGTTTCGCTGCGGCAACCATGACGTGCCGGGTCTGCACGGAAACTTGGTAAATCGATGATTGTGTATTCGGGTACAAAGCCTGCCAATTCTTGCTCCGTTGGCCGAACAAGCAAAGTGCGGATGAAGAGGTTGTGCCAAGCAAATTCGTTGATAACGCGGACGTTAACGCGGTGTTCTGGTTGCGATCCACCGAACAGGTCAGCGACGTATAATTTGTCCTTGCCGCCCAAAGCCGCGATAAAATCCTCTTTCAATGCAGCAAAATGTGCGGGGTCCATCCCCACATTGGTTTTGCACCACCAAATGCTGTTTTCGGTTTCGGCATCACGAACAATATATTTATCCTTTGCCGAGCGCCCAGTATGCAAGCCGGTCTTGACCACCAACGGGCCATCCTTGGCCATTATTCCCTCTTTATTCGCAAGCGCTGCCTCAACCAGCTGGGCGGTGCCTAAATTGCAATGCAGCTCTGCATCTGTGCCGAAACCCTGTTGTGAAAGCGCGATATTCAGTGGTGTCGACATTGGCTGCTCCGGCAAAAGTTGCGAATATGATGCATAGGTATGCACCATGGAAGGTGCTGCCGGTATACGATGCGTTGGGCAAGGTCAAATGGGGGGCGTATGGATTTGACGAGAAAAACGTTATCCACGGAAGACTTTGCCTTTAAGGAGCAATGCATTGAACCTAAGCCCTTGCCTCACTATGACTGCGGGATGAGTGCCCATATCGCCTTGGTCGACGATGACCGGAATATCCTAACCTCTGTGTCCATTGCGATGCAGGTGGAAGGATATGTGACCCGGATTTATTCGGATGGAGAGACTGCGTTGAAGGCACTGCTGGAGAACCCGGCTGATTTGGGTATTTTCGATATCAAAATGCCGCGGATGGACGGGTTAGAACTGCTACGGCGGTTGCGCGAAAAAAGTGACATGCCCGTTATTTTTCTGACATCGAAAGATGAAGAACTCGATGAAGCTCTTGGCCTTGCCATGGGCGCCGATGATTACATAACGAAGCCATTTTCGCAGCGTTTGTTAATCGCGCGCGTGAAGGCCATTTTACGACGCGCCACCTATGACAAGGCGATCGTTAATGGCGAAGCGGGATCCGAACCCGAACCAATGACGCGCGGAAAGCTGGAAATGGACCCAGCCCGCCATCACGTCAAATGGGATGGGCGGTCGCTTACGCTGACCGTAACCGAGTTCATGATCCTGGAGGCGCTAGCTATCCGACCAGGCGTTGTCCGTACCCGCGACCAATTGATGGATGCCGCCTATCAGGACGATGTCTATGTCGATGATCGTACTATCGACAGCCACATCAAAAGGCTTCGCCGTAAATTCCGCGAAATTGACCCCGAATTCACCGCAATCGATACGCTTTATGGGGCCGGATATCGCTTCGCCGACAGTTGAGCCCGCTGATCTACAGTTGGGATGGAGCTGGGGGTTATCGCTAACCACCCGAATACTCGCTGTAAACCTGTTCGTTTTAGCGTTGCTTGGCGCCGGGCTATTTTTCCTCGACAGCTACCGCGTGCGGTTAATTGCCGAGCGCGAACAGACCGCGCGTGACCAAGCCACTTTTCTGGCCCGCAGCTTGCCCCTAGTCGCCCAAGAAAACAGAGCAGCTTATGTCATCCAGTTCGGTCAGCAAAACCAATCGCGCATTCGCATTTACGACCAAAAAGGTACTAAGATCCTCGATAGCTTCGCCAATCAACGGCCGACCTATGTCTTTCGCGACCCAGACCGTGAACCATGGCCTAAAGTCGCTGCGCGTGGGATCGACCGGCTATTCGACTTTCTAGTAGGCGCTCAGGCGCTTCAACAGTTTATTGAACCCTGATCCGACACCAAAGAAGCTTGGCCGGAATTAGCTACCGCTAAGCCATCCAAGGCTTCGTCTGCGGTGCGTTTTGCCCCTGACCTAACCCATATGATCAGCGCAGCGTCGCAGTCTCCAGACCGAAGTTACACTGTACTCACTACATCGAATGAGCGCGATATCCGGCTCTTTGTCCGTGCCGAACGATTTAACATCGGCATGTTTTTCTTGTTCGCGCTGGGTATTGGTATTTTACTATCGACGTTTCTGGCCCGCACGATTGTGCGACCCCTGCGACATCTTTCGCGTGCTGCGGTCAAGGTAAGGCTCGGACGTGCGCAAGAGGTAACTGTACCGCGCCTGCCCTCGCGCCGCGATGAGATTGGGATGTTGGCACGCGCTTTGTCCGACATGAGCATCGCCCTTCGCCAACGCATTGACGCAACCGAGGCATTTGCGGCGGATGTCGCGCATGAAATCAAAAACCCTCTGGCGTCGTTGCGATCTGCGCTGGATGGCGCAGAGCGGATTGACGATCCAAAGTTGCGCAAACAGTTGATGGACGTCGCGAAAGCGGACGTTCAGCGCATGGACCGTTTAATAAGCGACATCTCCGACGCGAGCCGTGTGGACTCGCAACTTGCCAAGGCAAAGTTCGAGCCCATTGATCTGGGCGATATGATCGAACAATTGCTTCAGGCCCGTGAGGATAGAGCCAGCGACAAAGATGTGACTATTGCGTTTGCGAGGCCACGACGGTCAATCGCTACGGTGATGGGTGAAGATGTTCGGCTTGAGAGGATGCTGACCAATTTAATCGACAACGCGGTGTCCTTTTCGCCTCCCGGATCAGTGGTCGAAATCTCCGCGACACTAGCCGACGCTGAAGTTATCATCCGCATTAGCGACGAAGGGCCGGGCGTTCCGGCTCAAGAACGCGAGGCCATTTTTCGCCGTTTCCACAGCGAACGGCCTGCATCAGAGAATTTCGGCAAGCATAGCGGGCTTGGCCTCGCAATTGCCCGCACAATCATCGAAGGGCATCATGGCCGCATCATGGTGCGCGATCGCGTTGATGGTAAGGACGGAGCATGCTTCGAAATAGCGCTGCCTTGCGCCACCAAGGCGAAACGCAAATGACGACTATGGTTCATGGTACCGCGGTCGCTATAGGCGGCCTTGGCGTGCTAATACTTGGACCATCTGGAAGCGGAAAGTCCGATTTGGTCCTTCGCTTGATTGACCGCGGCGCCAAACTGATCAGTGACGACATCCTGCATATCGAAAGCGCCGATGGCGTTCCCTTATTGACTTACGCACCCAGTATAGCTGGAAAAATTGAAGTGCGCGGTATAGGAATCTGTTCTGTCGAATATGAGGTTTCCGCCCCGCTGCGCCTCGTCGTCGAATGCGCAAAGGATGTTGACCGTATGCCCGCCGAAGATATGCGAACCACAATCGTTGATTTTTTGGTACCGCTGGTGAAACTTGACCCATTTCAGGTCAGCAGTGTGCTAAAGGTCGAACTGGCGCTTCGCTCCGTCGTTGAAGCTGGGTATCTGCCAGCGGCAAGATCCCCTGCCATTGCAATTGAGAGGGTAAAATCTTGAAGCAAAAGAAACCTTCTGAACCCCAAAAAATTTTGTTAATCACGGGCGTGTCCGGCGCGGGAAAAACGACCGTGCTTAAAACACTGGAAGATTTGGGTTGGGAGACAGTGGACAATTTCCCGATTAAACTCGCTGCACAGTTGCTCAAAATACCAGCATCGGGCGGCGAAGACGGTCCAAATATTCCGCTGGCGCTTGGATTTGATAGCCGTACCCGCGGTTTTGATGCTGGAGCATTAATTGAGCAAATCAAGGCGCTGCAGACCCACCCCAATCTAGAAATTCTGACATTATTTCTCGACTGTGCTGGCGTGGAAATTGAACGCCGCTATGCCGAGACCCGTCGTCGCCACCCTATGGCACAGGACCGCCCGGCGATGGACGGCGTTGCGATTGACCGTAACTTGATGGAACCATTTCGCCGCTGGGCGGAAACGGTCGTCGATACCAGCAAGCTATCAGCATATGATTTGCAGCAGGTCATCCGCGAGCGCTTCACAGGCGCAACGACTCCACATTCGACCATCACGGTCACGAGTTTTGGTTTTTCCCGCGGGGTGCCGCACAACGCAGATCTTGTCTTTGACCTCCGGTTTCTGCGTAACCCCCATTGGGACAACGATCTGCGCCCAATGACGGGCATGGATGCAAGTGTTGCGGAATATGTTGCGGCGGACCCCAAATATAACGAAGCTATGCAGAAGATCCGCGACTTGCTCCGCTTCCTGCTGCCGCTCTACGATGCACAGGGTAAGGCGTATATAAACATCGCATTTGGGTGCACCGGCGGACGTCACCGATCCGTGCATGTGGCCGAAACGTTTGGCAATTGGTTACGCGAAGACGGGTTCGCACTTACGGTGTCGCATCGCAATCTGACGTCAAGACCGATTGACGCGCTTGAGAAGCCTGCTAACGGCGCAAACAGTATTACGCCGCGACGGGACAGTAAAAGCACATGATTGGTTTGATTTTAGTCACGCATGGTAAACTCGCGAGCGAGTTTCTTGTCGCCCTTGAACATGTTGTCGGGCCGCAAAAGAACGTTGCGACCATCTGCATCGGGCCGCATGACGACATGGAAGCGCGTCGCAAGGAAATTGCCGCCGCAATCAAAACCGTCGATACAGGCAAGGGCGTGATTATCTTATCCGACCTGTTTGGTGGCACGCCATCGAACCTCGCAATCTCATTACTCGACAGCGGCCGTGTCGAGGTTATCGCGGGCGTGAACCTTCCAATGCTTATCCGGCTAGACAGCGCTCGCAAAAATCTGGACGTAAAACAGGCTGTAGCGGCCGCGCGCGAAGCCGGCCGCAAATATATCAGCGTTGCCTCGGAAGTGCTTGAGGCATCGAGGTGACCCGCCTTAGCAGGACAGTAACGATCGTCAACCAAAAAGGCCTGCACGCCCGCGCCAGCGCCAAATTCGTGACGTTCGTAAGCCGCCTGCCTGAAGGAATTAAGGTCGAGGTCGAAAAGGACGGTCAGTTGGTCACTGGCGCGTCAATCATGGGCCTGATGATGCTCGGCGCGGCACAGGGCAGCGAAGTCATCATCCATGTTGAAGGTGAACAGGCTGAGCTCGCCATTGAAAAACTTGTCGGTCTGGTTGTTGACGGTTTTGGCGAAGACTGATGCGCCGGGAGATCACCGGATTTTCAAATCCGCTGCTGAGGGAAATCCGCGGGCTGCGTGAGAAAAAATTGCGCAAGCGCGCAGGGCTTTTTCTAGCAGAAGGGCTGCGGATCATGACTGAGGCGCGGGAGGCAGGTTTTCTCCCCGAAATGCTGTTTCGTGTCAAAGACCGGCCGTTACATGACCTTGAAGTTACGCTGGAGGTGGAGGTGCTTGCGAACGACGGCGACGTCATCGAAACGAGCGCGGACATCATGGCCAAGCTATCCGGCAAGGACAACGCTCAAGTCGTAGTCGGCGTCTATCGCGACCATGGGACCGCCTTGGGGGATGTAGACCGCAGCACCGCGCCCATATGGCTCGTTGCCCAATCGATGCGCGACCCCGGCAATCTGGGCACGATGTTGCGCACCGGTGATGCCGTCGGCGCTGGTGGTCTTATTCTGATAGATGATTGCACCGATCCTTTTTCCGTCGAGTCCGTCCGCGCAAGCATGGGCGCGATCTTCACCCAAAAGATTGTGCAGTGCAGGTGGGAGGAATTCACCGCTTGGTTGCGAAGCGGCCCAGGCCAATTGGTTGGCACCAGCCTGCAAACCGATACCGATTACCAAGCCGCCCGCTACAGCGCGCCGTGCTTTATCTTGACGGGGAATGAGGCGCAGGGCCTGCCCGACGACTATGAAAGCCAGTGTGACCTGCGCGTCAAAATGCCGATGCAAGGCAAAGCAGACAGCTTAAATGCGGCTGTGGCGACCGCAGTAATGGCTTATGAGGTTTTGAACCAATTTCGGCATTCGAACGCGGGATAATCGCAAATGCAGCGCCAATTCTTATGCCACGCCTTCGCGCTGATCGGCGATGGGTGCCGCCGTTTCACCTTTACCATAACGGGGCAGCGCCTCAACCAATGGAACCTCTTCCAAATCGCGCTTGCCGGTTTCTATATTCAGGTCGGCAAACTTCCGGCCCGTCGATATGACATTGCGTTCGAAGCTGCCGACGAATTTGTTGTAATTGTTCACCGCCGACGAAAGGCCGCTACCGACTGATTTCAGATGCTGCGCCGCAACGGCAATCCGGTCGTACATTTCCTTACCCAGCGCGCCAATTTGCTTGGCTTCGCGCGCAAGCCCTTCTTGGCGCCATACGCTGGCAACGGTTCGCGCAATCGCCACAAGGTTGGTTGGCGTGGCCAAAAGAACTTTTTTATCGAATGCAAAGTCCCACAATTGCGGTTCATGCTCAAGCGCCGCCGCGAGGAAATGCTCACCGGGGACAAACATGATCACATAATCCGGGGCCTCGGAAAACTGGTCCCAATAGGCCTTGCGCGACAAGCCCTCGATATGGTTTTTCATCGACTGCGTATGGCGCGTCATCGCAACAGCGCGGACATCATCGTCCACGGAGTCAAACGCGTCCTGATAATCGTTTAACGATACTTTGGCATCGATGACCAAGGTACGCCCACCGGGAACATGGATGATGGCATCAGGCCGCAGACGCAGACCGTCACCCACATCAATGCTTGTTTCCAAATCGAAATCGACATGCTCGGACAAGCCGCAGCTTTCGAGTACATTTTTCAACTGTTGCTCGCCCCAACGTCCGCGCGCTTTGGGCGCATTGCGAAGAGAATTCATAAGCCCAGAAGCGACGCTCGAAACACGCTCCTGACCAATGCGCATTTCACCAATCAGGCCCTTTAGATCACCATAAGCTTCGGTGCGGTCCTTCTCGATTTTGCCGACCTGCTCTTCATAAGCTTTAAGCTTTTCACCCACTGGCCCAAGAAGCTGCTTAAGCCGCTCTTCGTTCTTCTCGCCAGCTTGGTGAAAGCGTTCGTCGGCGCGTTGCAGGAACGCAGCCTGCGCCTCGCCCAATAATTTCTGTCCAATTTCGCCAAATTGCGCGGACAAATTCTCTTTGGCATCACCAAGCGCCGCGATCTGTTCTTCAAAGCTGCGCTCGCGCTCCTCCAAGCTCGTTTCAAGCCGCGCCAAACGGTCCTTGGCGCTATCACGCTCGACAACCACCTGATCAAGCATCGCGCGCAGTTGGCTTGTCGTTTCAAGCCCTGCTTTGCCCGCGCGGCCACCGGCGAACCAACCAAGCGCCAGCCCACCTAACAATGCAAAAATGACGATGACAATGACGATTAACGGCTCCAACGGCCAACTCCCAAATAAGAACGAAACTGGAACATAGCCCCTGCGGAACGGAGGTCAAGTGACTTCGGAAACGGTCCGTTGCGACTTTTTGACGCGGGCATAGCTCATCATACTGAATGGCAGCATTCCGGCGTATAAGATACCAACGCAAATGAGGGCGACCCAAGGCGCGGCAACCAACGTTGCCACAAACAAACTAACCGCGGCGAGCGCCATAAAGCGAAGGCTGCGCCGGATCTTAATCGACGACCAGCTATAGGTTGCAACATTGGAAACCATCAAAAACGCACAAAGTAAAAGCCATGGGGCAAGGAGGCGATAGTCACGCACCCACTCCGCACCCGTCTCAAACCAGATCATCATCGGCAGCAGTGCCAGCGCGGCGCCCGGCGGCGATGGAACGCCTGTGTTAAATCCGGCAGATTTATGTGGTTGGTTATCGGTGTCGATCTGCGCGTTAAACCTTGCCAATCGAAGCGCGGCGCAGAGCACAAAAAACACCGATATGGTCCAGCCAAAGCGCGGCATGTCCTGCATAACCCACATATATATGATCAACGCCGGCGTTGCCCCGAACGCAATCACGTCAGATAGCGAGTCCAATTCAGCACCAAAGCGGCTCTCACCCTTCAATATGCGGGCAATGCGACCGTCTATGGCGTCGAGCACACCGGCAATGACGATAGCCGCCACCGCGTTTTCCCAACGCCCCTGCATCGCAAACCACGCACCGGACAAGCCAGTGCATAGCGCAAGAGCAGTAACAGCATTCGGGGCAAGTGCCCGCAAGGGAATTCCAGGCCGGGAGGAATGCGCGCCCATCAATGCGCGACGGCGATCAGGTTTTGATCCACGCCGATTTCAGCGAGAACCGTTTCACCAGCAACGCAACGCTGGCCCTTTATGACCCGCGAAGACGTGCCATGGGGCAAATAAACGTCAACACGGCTGCCAAAACGGATAAGGCCGACACGTTGGCCATTTGCAACACTGTCCCCTTCTTTGACGAAGGCCACAATGCGGCGCGCAACCAATCCGGCAATTTGGGTAAAACCAATGCGGACGCCATCGCTGCGTTCAACAAGGAAATGCTGGCGTTCGTTTTCCTCGCTGGCCTTATCAAGGTCAGCGTTCAAGAATTTTCCGGCAATATATACAACGCGCTTGATTGTGCCGCGAATGGGTGTCCGGTTGATGTGCACATCAAACACGCTCATAAAAATTGACACGCGGGTCATTGGCTGGTCGCCAAGTCCATCAGGTCCGCGCAATTCAACAGGCGGCTGTACTTTTTCGATTAAGGTCACAAGCCCGTCCGCCGGCGCGACAACAAAACGTTCATCAATCGGTGTAGCACGCGCTGGATCGCGGAAGAATGACAGTGTCCAAACAGTAACGGCGCCCATAGGCCATGCCAGCGTTTCCCACGCCATAAAGGCAAAAAACAGGGTTATGCCAGCGGCGATAAGTCCGAATTTACGGCCCTCGGGGTGAAGGGGAGGAAACGACCATTTCGCAACCCCGGAGCCCCGGTTTGTCAATTCTTGTCTGCTCATAAGGTTTAGCTAGGGGATGCGTCGCAATCTTACAACCTTAGATGCCGGTTCCACCATCTTCCAACAATATCAGGGTGGTGGTTGAACAAATGGCAGACTTTGCTATGGCACCGCTCAACAACCCATCTCCCTAATGGAAAGCTCTATCTGCCATGGCAAAAATTAAGGTCAAAAACCCGGTCGTTGAACTCGATGGCGACGAGATGACTCGTATCATTTGGGAGTGGATACGCGAACGTCTCATTTTGCCATATCTCGATATCGACCTGAAATATTATGATTTGGGCATGGAATATCGGGACAAGACCAATGACAAGGTTACCGTTGAATCCGCCAATGCCATTCGAGAATTCGGCGTCGGCGTCAAATGCGCTACAATCACCCCCGATGAAGCGCGGGTGGAAGAATTCGGCCTGCAGAAAATGTGGAAATCACCCAACGGCACCATCCGCAATATCCTTGGTGGCGTCGTCTTCCGTGAACCCATCGTCATTGATAACGTACCGCGCTTGATCCCCGGCTGGACTGACCCAATTGTTATTGGCCGCCATGCTTTTGGTGACCAGTATCGCGCAACCGATTTCCTCGTCCCTGGTCCTGGCACGCTTCGTCTTGTATGGGATGGCGATGATGGCCAGCGGATTGACGAAGAAGTGTTTCGTTACCCGTCACCCGGCGTTGCGCTGGCGATGTACAATCTCGATGACTCCATCCGCGACTTTGCGCGCGCGTCGTTGAATTATGGCGTGACCCGCGAATGGCCAGTCTATCTGTCCACCAAGAATACGATCCTGAAATATTATGATGGTCGGTTCAAGGACCTGTTCCAGGAGGTGTTCGAGGCAGAATTCGCCGAAAAGTTCAAGGAACTCGGCATTGTCTACGAACATCGTTTGATCGACGATATGGTTGCTTCGGCCCTTAAATGGTCAGGAAAGTTCATCTGGGCTTGTAAAAATTATGACGGCGACGTGCAGTCCGATCAGGTTGCGCAGGGCTTTGGTTCGCTTGGCCTTATGACTTCTATTCTGATGACGCCAGATGGCAAGACCGTTGAAGCAGAAGCCGCGCACGGCACGGTCACACGCCACTTCCGGCAGCATCAACAGGGCAAGGCAACGTCCACTAACCCGATTGCGTCAATCTTCGCATGGACTGGCGGTCTAAAATTCCGTGGCAAATTTGACGAAACGCCGGATGTAACGCGCTTCGCAGAAACGCTTGAGGAAGTGTGCATCCAGACTGTTGAAGACGGCCATATGACAAAGGATCTCGCAATCCTGATCGGTCCGGATCAAGCGTGGATGACCACGGAGCAATTCTTCGAACAAGTGCGCGCCAATCTCGAAATCAAAATGGGCAGCTGGATGTAAATCCAACCCTTTTGAAAAGATCGAAGCGTGGGAGACGACTTCCGCGCTTTTTTATTGCCTGCCCTTTCTTTATCATGCCGCCTGTGCGTAAATGGAATTTATGGCAGGCGAACTACAAACCGAAGGCATTAGCGATCTTCTCGTCATTCTGGGTGCAGCGGGAATAGTGATCCCCGCTTTTGCCCGGCTTCGCATCACGCCCATCATTGGTTTTATATTGGTCGGGATAATGGTTGGCCCGATGGGACTTGGATCCTTGGTGCCACTGTATCCAATGCTCGAATGGGTCACCATCACCAATCCAGAGGCTATTCATCCCATAGCCGAGTATGGTATTATTTTATTGCTGTTCTCCATTGGTCTTGAGCTATCCTTTCGTAGATTATGGAAAATGCGGCGTTTGGTGTTCGGCGTCGGTGCAGCGCAGTTATTTGGCGCTGGCCTGATTATTGCGGCTGGTCTGTATCTGTTTGGATATGGCGCGACCGCCGCCATCGGCATTGGGGTTGCATTAACGCTTTCTTCCACAGCGCTGGTGCTTCCAATATCCGGCACGCATTCCGCCGTGGGTAAGTCAGCACTAGCGATGTTGCTGTTCGAAGATTTAGCCATTGTCCCAATAATATTCGTTTTGGGTGCATTGGTTCCACAAGCCGGCGCGGATTCATGGTCAGGTCTCGTCACCGTATTGTGGCAGGGGGCTCTGGTTATCATCGGAATGCTTGTGCTTGGCCGCTTTTTCTTGCCCCGCCTGTTCGGACAAGCCGCGCGAACAAAAAGCCCTGAATTATTTGTATCGGTCAGCTTGCTCGTTGTCATAGTCGCAAGTCTAGCGACTGGCGGGGTTGGCCTTTCGCCAATCGTGGGCGCGATGATCGCCGGTCTCTTAATCGCCGAGACCGACTATCATAACGAAGTGGATGTGATGACTGCACCCTTCAAAGGGCTAGCCTTGGGTGTCTTTCTTATCAGCATTGGAATGCAGGTCGATTTGCGTTTCGTCGCCGCGAATTGGGCCGCTCTGGTTGGCGCTGTAGCCGCTGTGGTGATTGTTAAAGCAGTGGTGACCGCAAGTTTGTTGAAATTGAACGGGGCACGCACGGGCACCGCAACCGAAACAGGCGTCCTCATGGGCAGCCCGTCCGAAACAACCCTGATCGTCTTAGGCGTCGCAGGCGCAGCGCGGATCATCGACGCCGCCACCATTAACTTCTGGCAAGTGGCCACCGCAATTGGTCTGACTATCACGCCGATATTGGCGTGGATCGGTCATGATATGTCCCGCCGTCTAGAATTGCGCGAGAGCGACGACGAAGTGCACGAACAAGACCCGACGCAAGAACCACAAACGGTCGTGATTGGTTTTGGCCGGGTTGGAAAGCTCGTGGCCGATATGCTGACCACGCACGGGCAGCCTTATGTTGCTGTCGATTCCAATGTCGACGCGGTAACCGCCGCCCGGCGCCTGGGTTACAAGGTTATCTACGGCGACATTTCTCGGCCCGAAACGCTTGATAAATTGAGCTTGAGCCATGCCAAGGCTTTGATACTGACCATGGACCAGCCGGTATTGGCCGAACATATCGTCAAGCGGGTTCGTAAATGGTTGCCGGATATCACGATTGTTGCGCGCGCCCGTGATCCGGACCATGCCGCGCGGCTCTATCAAGCCGGCGCGAGCGACGCCGTGCCCGAAACGCTGGAAAGCTCGCTTCAACTATCGGAGGCAGTGCTTGTCGATCTGGGCGTTGCCATGGGCCCGGTTATCGCGTCGATCCATCAAAAGCGCGACGAATTCCGGCGGCAGATTAAGGAAGCTGGAGGCCTTGATGAGGCCCCCAAGCTTAAACCTACCGCTTAACCAGCGATTTTTGCTTTAATCGCATCCAACGCGGCCTGCGCCAGTTCAGCGCCCGCTGGACCGCCACCTTGTGCCATGTCAGGGCGCCCGCCACCGCCCTGCGCACCCATGGCTTCGGTTGCAGCACGTACCAGATCTGACGCCGTCACTGTACCATGCAAAGCAGGTGATACTGCGACCACAACAGTATTGCTATTTTCATTGGCAGCAATGATCGCCACGATGCCCGTGCCGATGGCCTTGATCTGCTCATCCGCGAGGCCGCGGAGAGCCTTCGGTTCAATTCCAGCGATGACTTGTCCCATGAAAGTGACATCACCGATTTGCTCGGCTTCGGCCTTGGGGCCGCTGCCGCCGGACAAGGCCAACGCATTCTTTGCTTCGGAAAGCTCTTTTTCCATTCGCTTGCGTTCGCTGATCAGCGTTTCGATGCGCGCACTTACTTCAGCCGGTGCGGTCTTCAACATGGCGGCCACGTTCTTCAATTGTGTTTCACGGCCAACAAGCCACAAGCGTGCGGCCTCTCCCGTCAGCGCCTCGATACGGCGTATGCCGCTTGCCACGGCGCCTTCGGATACGATCGTGAACAAAGCGATGTCACCTAATGCGTTAACATGGGTGCCTCCACATAATTCCAACGAGTAATGGCTCTCGTCCGTTTTGCCCATCGTCAGAACGCGGACTTCGTCGCCATATTTCTCACCGAACAATGCAAGCGCACCAGCGGCAACGGCATCATCCGGGGTCATCAACCGGGTTGTGACCGCTTGGTTCCCGCGGATTTGCGCATTCACGTCCGCCTCAATCAGCGCGATATCTTGCGGACCGACTGCCTGATTATGCGAGAAGTCGAAGCGCAAGCGGTCTGGCGCAACCAAGCTGCCCTTTTGTGTCACATGCTCGCCAAGACGATTGCGCAGCGATGCATGCAGCAAATGCGTGGCGCTATGGTTGGCGCGCAGTGAATCACGGCGTTCAGTGTCGATCTTCAACGTGACAAAATCGCCAACCTTGATCTCGCCTGTACCAATTGTCACCTGATGCGCATGCAAACGTCCGATTGGCTTTGCGGTGTCCGTGACTTCACCGCGCATATTGCTGCTTGAAATAATGCCAGCATCGCCCATCTGGCCGCCGCTTTCGCCATAAAAGGGTGTTTGATTGGTAATGACAGTAACGGCGTCGTTGGTCGCTGCCGATTGCACTTCGATGCCGTCTTTAACAAGAGCAACCACCTGCCCCTCGCCTTCGCTTGCGGCATAGCCAGTGAATTCGGTCGCGCCGGCGCGTTCGGAAATGTCGAACCACACATCATCAGATGCCTTCGCGCCAGAACCCTTCCAAGCGGCGCGTGCCATCGCTTTTTGATTGTTCATCGCTGTTTCAAAGCTAGCCTGATCAACGCCAAAGCCCTGCGCACGCAGCGCGTCTTCGGTGAGATCATATGGAAACCCGAACGTGTCATAGAGTTTGAATGCGGTTTCGCCGGCCAAAATATCGCCTGGCGTCATGCCCGCGGTTGCTTCATCAAGCAGCTTAATGCCTTTATCGAGCGTCCGGCGGAATTGTGTTTCTTCCTGCTTTAACGTTGCTTCAATCAACGGCTGCGCGCGCAAGAGTTCGGGGTAAGCCGCACCCATTTCGGCGGCAAGACTGCCAACCAAACGATGCATCAGCGGCTCTTTCGCGCCAAGAATATGCGCGTGGCGCATCGCCCTGCGCATGATCCGGCGCAAGACATAGCCGCGGCCTTCATTGGACGGCATCACACCATCGGCCAGCAAGAAGCTTGTCGACCGCAAATGGTCTGCGATCACGCGATGACTTGCCTTTTGCTCGCCGATCGCTTTTGTGCCTGTGAGCTCTTCAGAGGCGTTAATCAGTGCTTTGAAGGTGTCTGTGTCGTAATTGTCCGGGACGCCCTGCATGACCGCTGCGATGCGCTCTAGGCCCATGCCCGTGTCGATCGATGGCTTGGGCAAAGGCACGTCGGTCCCATCGTCCTGCCGCTCGAACTGCATGAACACGAGGTTCCAGATTTCGACGAAACGGTCGCCATCCTCATCGGGGCCTCCGGGCGGCCCTCCGAAAATATGGTCGCCATGGTCATAGAATATTTCGCTGCATGGCCCACAAGGTCCAGTGTCGCCCATTGACCAGAAGTTATCGTTGGTCGAAATCCGGATGATGCGTTCTTCGGGAAGCCCGGCAATCTTGCGCCACAGGTCAAACGCCTCTTTATCCGTATGATAGACGGTGGTCGTCAGCCGCGACGGGTCAAGACCCCATTCTTTGGTCAGCAACGTCCATGCGTGCGTAATCGCTTGTTCTTTAAAATAATCGCCGAATGAGAAATTGCCGAGCATTTCAAAAAATGTGTGATGACGCGCGGTGTACCCGACATTGTCTAGATCGTTATGCTTGCCGCCTGCGCGCACGCATTTCTGGCTTGAAGCTGCACGCGGCGTTTCCCGACTTTCAAGGCCAGTGAACACATTTTTGAACGGCACCATCCCGGCATTGACGAACATCAATGTCGGGTCGTTATACGGCACGAGTGGCGCGGACTGCACCACGTCATGTTTGGCACCACCGAAATAATCGAGGAAGCCGCGGCGGATATCATTGGTCGATGTCATAGTGTCAGCGACTTAGGGAACGTCTCGCTATGCTGCAAGCCAGATATGCAGTTTGCGGACCCATTATGCATAGGCATAAGGCCCGCCCTTTTCCAATGCGGTTTGAAACGCGGGGCGTGCATGAATTTTTTCGACGAAAGCCGAGAGGTTTGGCAGGTTTGCAGCCTTCCCCATTTTGACGGCCGCTTCGGCGGAAAAGCTCATCATAATATCGGCGCCGGTCAGGCTGTCCCCTACAAACCAACCTGTTGCTTTCAGGGTCTCATCCATAAACGCAAAATGGCTGTCCAATTGTTGCTGGATCCGCGGGTGCAAAGGCGCAGCAGCTTCGCCCAAGCGCGCGGTGTAAAGGTTAAGCAAGATTGGTGTCATCACCGAACCTTCGGCGAAGTGCATGAATTCCAGGTAGCGGACATGCAGATCGGTACCGCGCGCTGGGACAAGATTTCCCCCATTATGACGTTCGCACAGATATTCCACGATGGCGGCGGATTCGAAAATCAGTTTTCCGTCATCTTCAATCATCGGCGATTTGCCCAATGGATGGACCTTTAAAAGCGCATCTGGCGCGAGGTTGGTCACCGCATCGCGGGCATAATGACGGATGTCATAAGGAAGATTCAACTCTTCGAGCAACCACAAGATGCGCTGCGAACGGGAGTTGTTGAGATGGTGTAAAATGATGCGCATGGCTGTTCCCTTTATGACTGGTCGTTATTTTGATGTATGTGCGCGGCAACTTCTCGCACAAGCTTGGCTGCTACTATGGCGGTAATGTCGTTCACATCGCGTGTGGGGTTAAGTTCCACAATGTCGGCACCAACAATGTGCGCCTTCTGTTTGGCAAGGACGGACAATAACTCGCGTATGGTCAAACCACCGGGCTCTGGATGCGCCACGCCAGGCGCTTCGGACGGGTCAATGCCATCCAGATCGATGCTGATATACAATGGGCCTTCAAGTACTGGCACTTGCGCTGCCTGGAAGTTTAGCATGGGAATGATTTCGACATTGTAGCGTTCAGCCTGTTCGCGGCAATGCGTGTTCAATGTACTAATACCGACTTGCACTAGACGCGTTGCATGGCCGGCTTCCAGTATCCGTGCAAAAGGCGACGCATGGCTGCGCGGGTTGCCTTCAAAATCAGCATAGATATCGGGATGCGCATCGAAATGCAGGATGTTAAGCGGCCCGTGCCGTGCCGCCAACGCTGCGACGATTGGAAACGTTACGGCATGGTCCCCGCCGAGTGATAGTGGAATTCCACACGCATCCATAGTCTCGATGACCGCCTACTCGATCATCGCATCATCGGCAACACAGTCGACGTCCGACAGCGGCAGATCGCCAAGGTCTTTGAACGCGATATCTGTGCCGATGTCATGGCCCGATTGCGCGGATAGATTGCTCCGATCGCTCCACAATGCCGCGCGGATTGCGGCCGGTGCAAGCGCAGCGCCGCGCGCGAATGAGCTGTTTTGGTCGGTTGGCAATCCAATAAGATGAATGATAGGCTTCATACGGGCAGTTGGGCCGCCGCTATCATATCTGTCAAGTCTCGTGCGGCTCAAGCTTTGCCTATATGCGCCCCAATAGCGAAGCCTTAACCCAAGCAGACACAAATGACCCGCCCCAGGGTGGACGAGGGCGGGTCGAAAGCAGCAGCCTCAGGCAAGGCCGCGCTTGTTCTTAAAAAAGGGAAGCCGTCGCGCCTTAAACGTCGTCGTCCGCTTCGGGGCCTGTCATCAGGACCTCAGCCACTTCCTCCGTCTTTCCGCGAATGGCTGCTTCCAACCGCGCCGCAACTTCGGGATTTTCGGTCAGGTAACTTTTCGAATTCTCGCGACCTTGCCCGATACGTATCGAATCATAACTGAACCAGCTACCCGATTTCTCAACCAATCCGGCCTTCACACCCAGATCGAGCAGTTCACCCGTTTTCGAAATGCCTTCGCCATACATGATATCAAATTCTACCTGCTTAAACGGCGGAGCCACCTTATTCTTCACAACCTTCACGCGGGTCGTGTTGCCCACAATATCTTCACCTGCCTTGATTTGGCCCGTGCGGCGAATGTCCAAACGCACTGACGCATAAAATTTCAACGCATTGCCGCCCGTTGTCGTTTCAGGCGAACCGTACATCACACCAATCTTCATACGAATCTGGTTAATGAAGATGACCATGCAGTTCGAACGGCTTATCGAGCCGGTGATTTTGCGGAGCGCTTGGCTCATCAATCGCGCTTGCAGACCCACATGGCTATCGCCCATCTCGCCTTCGATTTCTGCGCGCGGAACGAGTGCAGCCACCGAGTCGATAACAATGATATCCACCGCGTTTGAACGCACGAGCGTATCGGCGATCTCAAGCGCCTGCTCACCCGTATCCGGCTGAGACACGATCAAATTGTCGATATCCACACCAAGCTTCTTGGCATAGCCGGGGTCAAGCGCATGCTCCGCGTCGATGAATGCCGCGGTACCACCCGCCTTCTGCGCCTCTGCAATCACGTGCAGCGTCAGCGTTGTCTTACCCGAGCTTTCAGGGCCGTAAATTTCAATCACGCGGCCTTTTGGTAATCCACCAATGCCAAGTGCTATGTCGAGCCCAAGCGAGCCAGTCGACACCGCGTCAATGCTAATCGCTTCACGGCTGCCCAGCTTCATCGCCGAACCCTTGCCGAATGCGCGATCAATTTGCGCCAAGGCTGCTTCTAGCGCCTTTTCACGTTCCGAATTTTTCATACCGTTTGCCTGATTCCCGTCAATAATTTTGAGACTTGCTGCCATTTTTCCACTCCTTAGCGTCATGCCTGGTTCCGAAAACTCATCCGGAATATCAGCTATGTACACCTTCTGTTCCAAAAGAACAATAGCAGAACAAAAAATTTATTTAATCTATTTCAACATCTAACTTAACCGTCCTTCGCAAGCTCGTCATACACAGCTTCCGCAATCTGCTGAACAGAAAATGGCTTAGCCAAGAACGATACATTGTCGAGGCTGATCGTCTCGCGCAATTGCTCTTCGGCATAGCCCGACATGAACAGCAACCGGATCTCGCCATAGTTCTCCCGCAATTGCTGTGCCATCGATGGGCCGTCCAAATTGGGCATCACGACGTCCGACACCACCAAGTCATCACGCTTTCCATCGGCAAACAGCTCAAGCGCCTGTTCGCCGTCGCTTGCGGTTTCGACCACATAGCTCTGCCGCACGAGCGCGCGCTCTGCGACTTCGCGGACCATATCCTCGTCCTCGACAATCAAGATCCGGCCGCTGCTTTATACTCCCCGGAGAGATATGGGAGACTGCTACGACGGACGGAACGATGCCTCCAAAGGCTTATCCACCAGACGCAATTGCTTTCGACCGGCGTCGCCATTTCACGCTCACCCGCCAACGCCAGAACAACGCTGCGATAAAATAGCCTATGATAGCCATACCGATAGAAATTATGGCAAGCCCGGCAATGCCCTGCAAAAGTGCAAGCGGGGCTTCGTTCCAGACATAGTCACCCCAAGCAGAAAGTGGCGCGGACGTCTCTATCAGCTGGTAAAAGTGGCCCGACCCATTGTTTAAGCGAAGCACGGACTCGCCAACGTAAACTGATCCGAACAAGATAAACGGAGTTGTAGCAGGCATGCTCAGAAAGGTCATGGCTGCGCCGATGGGAATATTGGCCCTGAAAGGTAGTGACAAAAGCGCCACCCCTGCAATTTGCACACCGGGTATCAAAAGAAAAATGCCCACCAGCAAGCCAAGTGCTACACCGCGCGGGACGGAGCGACGCGTAAAACGCCAAAGCGCCGGATGGAACACGCGCTGCGCAAACGGTCGCAAGAGGCGACTGCGCTCAAAGCTATCACGCGTTGGCGCTTGCTGCTGAAGCCAGGCTTTAAATTTACTCATCCGCGGTCCCGCATGATACGTCCTTGTTCCCGCTTCCAGTCGCGTTCTTTTTCTGTTGCCCTTTTATCAGGCGCCTTTTTACCCTTGGCCAATGCAAGCTCAACCTTTGCCCTGCCCCTACCATTAAAATAAATCGAAAGCGGAACAAGCGTCATACCTTGCCGCATAACCGCGCCATGAAGCTTATGTATTTCACGTTCGTTAAGCAGCAGTTTTCGCGGGCGTTTGGGCTCATGATTGTTGCGGTTGCCGTGGCTGAACTCGGGTATATTGGCATTGATGAGCCAAATTTGGTCATCGCGCACCTCCGCATAGCTTTCGGCGATTGACCCTTCGCCAAACCGAAGTGACTTTACCTCCGTACCTGTAAGGACAATACCCGCCTCATATTTATCATCGATATGAAAATCATACCGCGCTCGCCGGTTTTCAGCGACCGTTTTCACTTTGTTAAAGGCTTCGTGCTTTGGGCGGGTCATTAGATTAGGCCTGCATTCTCCAAGGCGGCGTCCACCTGTCGACGGCTCGCCTCGCTTGGCGGTGTCATTGGCAAACGCAATTCTGTTGGAAATCCTTCAATAACACGCGACAATGCATATTTTATTGGCCCAGGAGATGCATCAGAAAACAAGGCCAAATGAAGGGGATACAGCTTGTCGTTCAGTTGGCGTGCAAGATCGTAATCGCCCAAGGCACATGCCGCCTGAAATGCAGCGCAAAGCTTCGGCGCGACATTAGCTGTAACTGAAATACACCCCCTGCCTCCCGCAGCGTTGAACGCAAGCGACTGCTCGTCAACGCCCGACAGCAAACAGAAATCCGGTCCGCAAGCCAAGCGGTG
>CALGEE010000099.1 GCA_937881525.1 uncultured Sphingomonadales bacterium
AACTGCGGAAAAAACGGGCAGTTGTCGCTTTGGATACACCGGCCATATTTGCGAGTTCGGTTGCGGTGTGGGTCTCTATAATACCCTGATTTTCAACCAAAACATTGGCAATTTTCTGCTCGCTACTGGTCAAGCGCGCGTGCTTTTCGTGTATGCGAAGGATGAGTCGTGAAGCCATAAAAAGGGAATATCCTGTGTCGCGTTCAGATTCAACTTGACCTATGAAACAAAAGTTTCACTATTATGAAACAGTGAAACGCAGGGGAATCGCAATGTCTACTTCAAAGATCGTCCGGGAGCGGATCTGGACAAAACTGCATGATGTTGCAAAGCCGGATACGCGGTTTCATTTGAATTTTGCCGAAGTGATCCCGGATTTCGAAGGATCCGAAAAAGCGACCGACCTTTTGGTTGCCGAAGACGCTTACGCTGAATCAAACTTTGCGTTTATCACACCGGATAATTGCCTTGCTGACTTGCGTCGACGGATGATCGAAGACGGTAAACCTTTCGTCATGTCCACGTATGGTATTTACCGAGGTTTTATTTTGCTTGAGCCAAAAAATGTTCCGAAAGGTGCAGCACTCTACGCGTCTTGGCTGGACGGAATGGAACACTTCGGCACTCCGATTACATTAGAAGAAATCGCCAAACGCGGTCGTTTCGATCTGATGGTGACCGGCGCGTCCGCTGTTTCAAAGAATGGCGTTCGGTTCGGCAAGGGTCATGGCTTCTTTGATCTGGAATGGGGCATGTTTACGGACCTTGGCTTGGTCGATGAGACGACGCCTGTGATTGCGGTTGTCCATGACGTTCAGCTCGTCGAAGATCAACTTCAGCCATCCGAGACGGACATTCTGGTCGACAAGATCGCGACCCCCTCAGAGATGTACACCGTTGAACGTCGCGCCAAACGCCCCAACGGGGTGAAATGGCCGCTGCTAGACCCCAAACAAATTGCTGAAACTCCACCGCTGCAAGAATTGCAGCGCATCCAAGGCTTAGCCTGAACCCATCCAACAGGAGACGAATGACATGACTTTGAGATTAAACCGCCGCCACTTTTTGGGCACTGCTGGTGCCGCTGCCGCCGCTTCTTCCATACCAATGCGGGCGATGGCTGCAACGCCAATAACCATGCAAGCCGCATGGATCAACGACGCCGAATTTGCGGGATACTTTCTGGCGATGGATCAGGGCTATTACACGGACGAAGGGCTGGATCTCACGTATCTTTCCGGCGGACCCGACGTGATTCCCGAGAGCACAATCATTGCAGGGCGAGCTGATCTGGCGCTGACGACACCGGACACAACAATCAAAGCGATTGTTGATCAGGGTGCCCCGTTCAAGATCATCGGCGCACAATACCAAAAGAACCCGATCGGAATCGTGTCGTTGGTTGGTAGCGGTATCAACTCACCTGCAGATCTGGTCGGCAAAACCCTTGCCGTGCCACCCGTAAACGTGATTTCCGTCGAAGCCATGCTGAAGTTGAACGACATTGATCCCGGTGACGTCAACATCGTGCCTTACGCTTATGATCCGACACCACTGATCAAGGGCGAAATTGACGCGAGCCTCGATTTCACGACGAACGTGCCTTACACAATCAGCCTTCAAGGGGTCGAGGCGACGTCGTTCTTGCTGTATGATTTTGGCTACACGACCTACAATGACACCGTCGTGGTGACTGAAGAGGTTCTTAGTACCAAACGCGCTGAACTGGTGGCATGGCTGCGCGCAAGTCGTAAAGGCTGGATCGAGAACAATGTTGATACAGCCCTTTGGCCGGCAAAGTGGGCAGACACTCATTTCGCGGGGACAGGCCGGACAATCGACAACGAAGTCTTCTTCAACGAAGCACAGAAACCATTGATGGAAAACCCAGCGGGTATTTTTGCAATGACCGAAGAAGGCATCGACGCAAACCTTAGCGCATTGGCCGAAGTCGGCATCAATGGGTCGCGCGATATGTTCGACACCACCTTGCTAGAAGAAATCTGATGCCGACCCCGGACGGGATTTCCCTTTCCGGGGTCTATAAGACCTTTGAAGGACGTGGAAAGACGGTAGAGGCGTTGCACGATGTAACGCTGCACTGTCCACCTGCGTCCTTCACTGCTGTGATTGGCCCGTCAGGCTGCGGTAAATCCACAGCATTGCGCGTCGCTTTGGGTCTAGAAACGGCAGATGCAGGAGAGGTTTTGATCAACGGTGAAGCACCGATCAAAGCTGCAAAATCGGGCAAGACAGGCATTGCGTTTCAAGACTCTGCATTGCTGCCATGGCGCAGCGTACGTCGTAATGTTGAGGTGCCGCTTGAGGTCATTGGCCTCAACCGCAAAGCGCACGCGACCCGCGTGCAGGCGATGATCGATCTCGTTGGATTGAATGGGTTTGAGAACTCACTCCCCTCAGAGTTATCAGGCGGCATGCGCCAACGTGTGGCCATTGCCCGCGCGCTTGTTACCGAACCCAGCGTCTTGTTTATGGACGAACCGTTTGGCGCATTGGACCAAATATTGCGCCGTCAAATGAACGTCGAATTGCAGCGTGTCTGGCAGGAAACAGGCTCGACGGCGCTGCTTGTCACACACGGAATTGATGAGGCCATTTTTCTTGCCGACCGCGTTGCTGTGATGCACGCGAACCCCGGTCGGATCGTCGAAATTATTGATGTGCCTTTTGCGCGTCCCCGTCATCCAGACTTATTCTCAGATCCAGGATTCCATGCTTTGACAGATCGTATCGCTTCGGTGCTGCATGGCTAGGGTGCCGACAGGCCTGCGCAATGTTGCGATCTTGCTTCTGATCTGGGAAATCGCGGGCCGCATGGATCTGGTCGCCAGTGGTGCCTTGCCGGGGTTTAGTGAAATCCTGATCCGGCTATGGGAAGACCGCGCAGATTATCCGCGCCATATCTGGGCGACACTTTATGCCTCCGGCGTCGGTTTTCTGATTGGCAATGCGATTGCGTTGATGGCGGGGGTGGCTTTCGCGATGTCGCCAACACTTCTGCGCCTCTTTCGCGGCGTGAATATCGCCGTTTTTGCACTACCACCGATCGCGATTGCCCCGATCCTTGTGCTGACCTTATCGGGCATGGCACCCCGTATCGTCCTTGCAGCGTTGGCGGTCTACTTCGTGACCATGACAGCCACGGTCATCGGGATAAGCCAGTCAGACAGCAGGGCAAGTGACCTCGTGAAGGCCTATGGTGGTGGCCGGTGGCGTATCCTTTGGCTGGTTCAACTGCGCAGCGCTTTGCCCACCATTATTACCGGCTTCCAGATTGCTGCCCCCAACGCTGTATTGGGGGCAATTCTGGCCGAGTTTGGCGGTGGCGGGCGCTGGGGACTTGGAACCTATCTGCTTGGATCGCTTGGTCGAGGAGAGCCAGACAGGCTTTGGGGCATTGGCCTGATCGCAACTGCAATTGCAGGATTGGGTTATTTGTTCTTTGCATTGATTTCACGGCGCTTGATTGGGGCGACGCGCGCTGTGACGTTGAACACTGCCACTCCGATTGGCGAGGCGGTGTCTACATCACCGCTGAAACGGACCATGATGCTGATAGGTATTGTCTCTCTCCCATTCCTTTTGTGGTGGGCCTTTATAGTGCTAACGGGCGTACCTGCGATGATAGGGAAAACACCTTTTGGGGTGATAGATTATCTGTTTTTCGCAAAGACTGCCCCTGTCGCACAAGAAAAGCTTTTTCAGGCATTGTCAGAGACCCTGCCGATGACTTTTGCGGGCATGGCGGCAGGTATTGGCTTTGCCTTTCTA
>CALGEE010000100.1 GCA_937881525.1 uncultured Sphingomonadales bacterium
TACGTTCTTTTCGGCAATCTGTATCGCTGCTACCGTCATCTTCTATCTCAATTAATGAGTCCTGAGCCTAAAAATTGTGCTTTTGTTTCCTCGCCGGCCTTTGCCGAAACACGCAATGACCTCTGCTCGTCTGCCATTGTTGCGAGATTGCCATTAGAAAGTTCGAGCTGCGCAAAGGCGTGCTTTTGCGCGTTTGCCAATTGCCAAATTTTCCAACAGCTAATAAATCCCGCGAGTAGCAAAAAAATAAAAATAATGCTCGCCTGCGTCCACATTTCCGACGCTTTCGGATTAATTATTCCTGGCTCGAGATAGCCGACCAGTTTCCATTTCGATCCTTCGATGTCGCGAGAGACGCGAATTTCCGCGATTTCCGAAGGCAATAGATTTATCTCACGATGCGCAGAGATTTCGTCTCTCGCGCCATCGGCATTCACTTCAATTAGAAAGTCACGATCCTTATTTATCAACGCCATATAGTGTTCAGGGTTTTGGTGCGATTTGAGAATTTCAGCCAGCTGGTCTGGATGAAAGCTAACGAAAAAATGCCCCTTAGTCGCTCGTTTTCACGCCATGGCGCCATAACATCAAAATGATAGTTGTTGGCCTGTGGATGGATGACCGTCTAATATACAACATGTGAGACGGACGTATCTTTTAGGGAAATCACATAATCTTGAATGTTCGCTTGGCAGGCCTGTCCGATGAAACCGTCAAGCTCATCGATAAGATCGTTGCCGAAGGTATCCGTCAGGGTGAAGGTGAAATAGCTTGGAAACCAGCGAGAGAGGCTTTCGGATATCTCAGTTTTTAGGTTTTGATTTTCTATATTACGAGCGAATTGACTAAGTATATGCTGTTTTTCAAACGCAAATGTTTCGATGAGTTTTTGGCGGCTTTGAATAAAGTGCTCAACGCTCGTTGCAGCTTCGTTGACGCTTGTTTTTAAAATTTCTTCGTGCCGGCTTTCGACAGCCTTGATGTGTTGGTCGGTAAAATACAGAGTTACAAATGTAATCAAGACGAACGCGAGAATGATTACCGCCAGCGTGATCTTGGTGCCTGAAGTCAACGCAAGCTGATTGGCGTTCGGCGTCACAATTGTTTCCTCGAAGTTGAAGCATCTTTTTTTAACTAACGAGCAGCGGAAAGCTATGCAACAAAAAGCAACAAGTGGCCTTTGAGGGTGATGCAGAGGTACGACGGGCCGTCAGGCAAATATTTTCTTCTATCAGTGGTTCCGTCGCTTCGCTTTGAATTTACTGAGTCTGGATCTGCATTTTACTTTGCCGCGCCTATTTCCTGCATTAAAGGAACAGGATGATACGCAAACACAAGACACCACAGGCAGACAATCTCGTCTGTGATTTTACGGGTGGGGCGGTGGCGCATCGGTTTCGTTTCGGCGGTGGCCGCGGCCAAGCTCTGCCCAAGGCTGTCGGGATGAAGCGTGGTCATACCCCAAAGGTTGTGGATTCGACGGCGGGTCTCGGTCGAGACGCTTTTTTGCTGGCCTCGCTGGGTGCGGAGGTCACGCTGATTGAGCGGTCCCCGATCATACACGAGTTGTTGGAAGCGGGGATGGCATCGGCGCGAGAGGCTGGTGGCGATGTGGCGGACGTGATCAGCCGAATGATCTTGATTCATGGTGATGCCCGGGACTTGCTGCCGAACTTGTTGCCGGAGGTCGTAATCGTCGACCCGATGCATCCAGCACGAAAAAAGACCGCCCTCGTGAAAAACGAAATGCGCATTCTCCGCAAAATCGTCGGTTCGGATGAGGATTCTGTTGATCTCATGCAGGTCGCGTTGGCGACGGCCAGCGAACGGGTGGTGTTAAAATGGCCCCTGCGGGCCAGCCCCATGGAAGGAATCTGCCGCTTTTCCCATCAGATATTAGGTAAATCGACGCGGTATGATGTGTTCATGCGGGGCTGACATAAATGCAAATGGCTTCACCAAATAACGTTTATCGTTGCCCTTGAGACGTCGGCCTTTGGCCATAAGCAGACAGACGGCATCAGACCCAGGCGGCCAATGCCACATACTCAGCAAATACAAATTTTGTCGACGTCGCCGGCTTGAAGGCTAGGCGGTCTTTTTGCCGATCGTCGTTTTTCTGGTGTTAGAGTCTGCCATTGCGGAAATCTTCTCTTTGACCTTTTTCGGCTTTTTGACTTCTCTGTTGCCGCGCTGATTATTGCCTTTGGCCATTTTGACACCTTACGGTTAGCAGCAGGTCAGGTCTTCAGATTCAAAGACGATCAATTGCTGCGGGTTGTCCGCAGATCAGCGCTGTAGGCACGACCCGGACAAACTAAACTACGATCTATTGGCCAAATAGCAACATGAACTGAATGCCGTTGCGCCGCACGCCCGCGAAAGGCGGATGCGCGTGAAGGGGCTATCACTTGGCCATGCTCTCGCAGCGAAGCACGGCTCAGTATCCGTGACGATGAGGCACTGATAAGCTTGGACATATTCAATATTTATATAATATCATTGTGTCGTTGAATATAGAAACTGACCGAAACACAGGGTTATAAAAAAGGGAAATATCTATGATGAAACTTTTTGCCGGAATTGCGCTTGCCTTATTTATGACAGCTACGGTCGCGTATGCGGCTGAACTGGATGTCAAAATTAATGCTCGCACGGCCAGTGTGACGGTGCAAACCGCGAAAGGGCCGGTTGAGATCATGCGTAATCAGGACCCAGACGCGACGATCGATGCAAAATATGCGAAAACGTCTCGTAAGTGCCCGCCGTTTTGCATTCAGCCGATGCAGGTGGCGCCCGGTGTAACGACGGTTGGCGAAATAGAATTGCTGGAGTTCGCAAAGAACGGCGGCAAGCTGATCGATGGCCGAACCATTGAATGGCATCTTGATGGCACAATTCCGAGCGCGATCAATATGCCTTACACAGAAATGGCCTCGCGGCTCGACGAAATCGGTTGTATCGGTAGCGCCGGGAACTGGGATTGTGCAAAGGCCGAGAAAGTTCTGCTTTTCTGCAACGGCCCATGGTGCGGTCAGTCACCGATGGCGATCAAGGCCATGCTTCGTGAAGGCTATCCTGCAGACAAAATTCTCTACTATCGCGGTGGTATGCAGGCGTGGCACACACTCGGCCTGACCGTCGTCGAAGGAGAGATGTGAGCCAAAGCGTGGAACCGATCTCTTCCGGTTTTCTCGTTGGGCCCTAATCAACCATAGCCGCCGATATGCATGGCGCACAGGAACTATGACAAAATCGTACGATCCGGCGGGAAGTTGACCACAACCGTCGTACCGCAACCGATTTCGCTCTCGATTGTTAGGTTGTCACCGTGAAGTTCGACCAACGCCTTGCATATCGGCAACCCGAGCCCCTTGCCATGATGGTTGCGGCGCTGTGCGTCTGCGACCTGCGCAAATGGCGCGACAACTTTTGGAATATCTTCGAGTTTTATCCCAATGCCTGTATCGGAGATTTTCAGTGATATGCCGTTGTCAGGTTGCAGCGTTAAACTGAGGATTACCCGGCCTTTTGTCGGGGTGAACTTGATGGCGTTGTTCAAAAGGTTAAGCGCGACTTGCTTGATCCTTAGACGGTCACCTCGCATTGCGGGAAGATATTCAAGAAACTCTGTTGCGAGTTCAACCCGATGGTCCTCGGCGTTCGGTGTGAGTAGGCTCACCGCGTCTGTGGACATTTTGATCAGATCAATCTCTTCATCGTCGAGTGTTACAATAGAAGCCTCGATCTTCGAGATGTCGAGAATATCCCCGATATTTTGAGCCAAATGGA
>CALGEE010000101.1 GCA_937881525.1 uncultured Sphingomonadales bacterium
CGTTGGCCTTATCGACGAATGTGACAAGGGATATTGCCGTTTCGAAACGGACAGTCGCTATGGTTATATCGAAACTGCGCGTATCTGGGGCGACGAGGCGCCCTGATCCCGGCCGTGGCGGACGCGTGAAGCCTTAAGCTTCGACGCGTTCTGCAAGAACGGTAAGGCCGTTCCCATTCACCTCGGCAAAACCACCCGCGACCATCAGGCGTTCAGGCGTTGCGCCTTGCGTTTTGTATATCTCAAGCGCCGCGTCATTGCGCAATGTGCTCATGATAGGGCTGTGGCCCTCCAACACACCGAAATCGCCCTCTGTACCCGGAACGACGACCATATAGACGTCGTCCGAGCGATAGAGCTTATCAGGGGTTACGAGTTCGAAGTGTAATGGCATGACGACTTACGCTGCTTCCGCAGCCATCTTGGCAGCCTTGGCAACCGCTTCTTCAATGCCACCGACCATGTAGAACGCGGCTTCTGGAAGATGGTCATATTCGCCGTCAACGACTGCCTTAAAGGACTTCACGGTGTCTTCGACCTGAACAAACTTGCCGGAGATGCCAGTGAAGACTTCAGCAACGTGGAAAGGCTGCGAAAGGAAACGCTGGATTTTACGCGCACGGGTCACTGTCAATTTGTCGTCTTCCGACAATTCGTCCATGCCCAAAATCGCGATGATATCCTGAAGCGACTTATACTTCTGCAGGGTTTCCTGAACGCGGCGGGCGGTGTCATAATGCTCTTGGCCAACAACCGCTGGCGTCAACACGCGGCTGACCGAGTCAAGCGGGTCAACGGCAGGATAAATGCCAAGCTCGGAAATCGCACGGTTCAGCGTGGTCGTTGCGTCCAAGTGGGCAAATGACGTGGCTGGTGCAGGGTCGGTCAAGTCATCTGCGGGAACGTAAATGGCCTGAACCGAGGTAATCGAACCCTTGGTGGTCGAGGTGATGCGTTCTTGCAACTGGCCCATGTCGGTTGCCAGCGTTGGCTGATAGCCCACAGCCGAAGGAATACGGCCAAGAAGTGCGGACACTTCGGAACCAGCCTGCGTGAAGCGGAAGATGTTGTCGACGAAGAAAAGAACGTCCTGGCCTTCTTCATCGCGGAAATATTCCGCCATCGTCAGACCCGACAAGGCAACGCGTGCACGCGCACCGGGAGGCTCGTTCATCTGGCCGAATACCAGCGCAACCTTTGAACCTTCTGGGGTTGGGTTGCCATCGGCATCCTTGGCGATAACGCCCGCGTCGAGGAATTCGTGATAGAGATCGTTACCCTCGCGGGTACGCTCACCCACGCCAGCAAATACCGAAACGCCGCCATGGCCCTTTGCGATGTTGTTGAT
>CALGEE010000102.1 GCA_937881525.1 uncultured Sphingomonadales bacterium
GGCAACCGGCAAAACTGAGCTGCCATTAGGGCGATGGCTCTGGCTTCCTTTGACGTGTAGTCGTTACGGGGGAGCGTGTTCCGGTCGGGTTCAGACGGCTTTTTCTCTTGCACAGTAAAAGATGCGCACCACGTCAGGTGTCAGACCAGTCATTTCAGCGGGAGCAAGGCAGTTCGACGACTCTGCAGCCTGACAGTCAGCAATTCGGCCCCACCTGAATATGACCGGGTCAGCGGATGCGATTGAGGCAGGCGGCGGGGGATTTTTGGAGAGCGTGTTGCCAGGTGCGGATGACTTTCCATCCCCTGCCCCGGAGCTGGCGGGTGACGCGGCGGTCGCGGGCCATGTTGGTCTCGCGTTTGCGGTCCCAGAAGGCGCGGTTGGAGTTCGGGCTGGTGGAGCACTCGGCAGTGACGCCAATTGCCTCTGCCGTCAGGCGCCGGAATATCATAGCCCGCTATATTTAAATTATAGGCCTCACCTGTTTCACCTCTCGGCCGCGCGATAGGGTATCGGTTTATAGCGTCCTCCCGTCCGCGGGACAGAGTCCGGCGTGCTCGATGGCTTCCTTCATCAGGTCCATGCCGCGCTGGAAATTATCCGACAAAAGAAGCACGCAGCGCAGCGCGCAACGCGGATCCCCGGGGACAAAGTGTCCGTATTCCGACTCGTAGACCGCGCGCGATGGGTTGCCATCCGGCACGAACCGGGTCAACCAGAGAGAGTCGGCGGTCCCTGCCGCCTCATCCACATAAGGGTAGGTCTTCTTGAGAGCCTCGAGTTCCGCCGGTGGCGTGTTGGCCGGCACAATTTTGTAACTATATTCGACGCAGTCCATGTCAAAGAACTGGATAACCTGGTCCTCATGGCAGCCGTACTCGGCGGCCTTCTCCCCGCCCATCTCCGCGTAGATGGGCGCATCGGTCGGCCGCACGTCGATCCCGCCTGCCAGGATCTCCGGCAAGCGGTCCGCGGCGGTGCCCCGCCCCAAGGTCGCGACCTTCGTCTTCTCGACGATGCATTCCCACACCTTTTCGCACATTTTCTTGCGTCCGAACCCCGTGGGTTGCTCCATGACAACCAGCATGCAGGGCGCGACGTCCGGGAGCAGGCGAACCGGGCAAATGTCGAAACAGAACTCCTCCTCCGCCTCCTCGTCGGCTCCGGCCGGTGGAGTCGGCCGTGGCGCCATGGGGAACACCGCCCCGCGGCCCCCGTATAAGGTTTCGCCCGGCAGGGCTTTGCGGTCTTCCAGCCACACATCACTGTAGTCATCCTCGGGGACGGACGAGGCGGGTGCGGGATTCTGTTGCGGAGGTTGGTTGTCTTGGTCGGGCATGGTGTTTGTTCAGGTTTAGCTAGCGGTGTAACGGGAGATCCGTCTGGTGACAGCGAGGGGCCCCGCGCGGACGCGGTTCCCGGTGATTCCCCTCTACCCTAAGGCGACGCTGTCAACCCCTTGACCGCACTCCCCTATATATAGAGGGCTTTCGCGCGATTGCGGGGGCCTTTGTCACCCAAGAGCCAACCCCTTATCCACAGCCATGCCCGTACTTATGGAAGCCCAGTCTATCATCCTCTCCATCAACATGATCCTCTCCCGCTATGAAGGCGGATGGGAGAATTTCAAAAGCGAAATCCCCAACGACTCCTTCTGCGCGGACGGCAAGCTGGTCCGCATCGGATTCATGGATCCGGCGGACGGAATGGACTACCTCGATCTGCTCCTCGCCCGCGGTTTGCGGCGAGGCCGGGCGAATCGCCCCGCCGATTTCGCCACCGTCGACCAAATGGAAGGGTTCATCACACCCTGTGCTTGGGCCGAACTTGGCCGGGCCCAGGTCGATGACGACCCGCGTAAACTCGTGCTGGCCTGTCGCTTGGCCGGGGACACCTCCACACTCATGGCGGTCCCGGACGGGTGGGACTTCGAGGGCTCCCTGAGCCAGCGCTGCCTGACCTTCGAGACCGGCCGCGAGGCGGAGTATTTCGACTACCTCGGCCGCGATGGCCGGATCGACCTCTACCGCAACCTCGCCACCGGGGAGCCCCAATGGATCGAGCGAAGCACCTGAGGGGAGATCAGAAGCCCGCGCCCATCATCCAAAACGATCGTCAGGTTTATCGCGTCACCATCGCTAAGTTTCCTCCTCCGAAACAAAGCCACGGCCTGGGGCATGTAACGGTGTCACTGGCACGTTAGTCGGCCACCGTTGCGGTCGGCAAAGTGCGGAGGAAGGGCCAGAGGGGATAAAATTCTTCGTATTCGAGGAGGAAGTCGCGATTGATGGGATCATCTTCGACCATTTGTTCGACAACTTCTTGGGCTTCAGGGATGCGGCCGACTTGGCAGAGGCGTTGCGCGATGAACCAATCCCAGTCGATGCGGAATTCCTCGAGGGAATCGGCAAAGCGTTCTTTGGCTGCGTAAAGGACTTCGAGCGCGGCGAGAGGTCCGTGTTGCCTATAGACTTCGAGCTCCAAGGTCTGCCAGTTCCATTGGCAGTCGGGTTCGGCTTGCACGACCCACTTGGCCCAGAGGCAGGTCTGCGATCGGTCCAAAGGGTTGGCCCAAGTGACGATGATCAATCTTTCGCGGATGAGCTCGTGGTAGTCGTCGAATTCGTCGGGCAGGCGCATGAGAAGATCCCAGGCCTGCTGGTGTTTGCCTTTGCGGTGGAGGCGACGGCTTTGAAAGACAGCGCGCTTCACCTCGATGGGCGCGCCGCCGTGGCGGCGAACGCGGTCCAGATCGGGTAGCAGTTTCCGTGGCCGGGAAACCATGAAAGGGAGGAGAAGCTGCTCGCAGTGGGTTGGCGTTGGGGCTGCCATCGATTGGTCCTAACTTCAGGCAAAGCCCTCGACGGCGTCAATAGCTTCGAAGGCTTATGACGCACAAACTCCTTGAGATAAAAGGCGTTTTCCAGCGAATTAGCCATCAGCCAAGGCAACCCAGTGCAAACCCATCTGCATCGCGAACTCACCGTTGTCCAAGGATATCTCGAGCTTGGGATGCACGAGTTGGCTTGGAACGCCTTGGTAAGAATTGATGAGAGTTACCATCAGGCTGTTCCATTTCTCAGGATACGAGCCGATGTCTGCCGCGCCATGGAGAAGTGGGATATCGTTGCGGAGGCCACGCGACAGCTTGCCGAACTTGAGCCGTGGGATGTGCGGCACATAATCAAGATGGCGGAAGCTGTCCGGGTGATCGAGGGTGAACAAGCAGCAGCGCATCTTCTCGATTCGGCAAAGGAGAAATATGTGCCCGACGCAGTGCTCCTCTACAATCTCGCCTGCTATCGGGCCACATTGGGGTGCATCGAAGAGGCAAAGTCGCTTTTGTCGGAGGCCTTCACTCTGAATATTTGGCTAAAACTGCACGCCTTGCGCGATCCGGACCTGAAGGGTGTTCTGGATACTCTTTCGGATCCGGCCTTGGGATAGTTAGAATACGATCAAAGCCCCTTAGCCGTTAAGGCCGGCGGCGCGTACTTTTTCTGCACCGCGGCGATTGTGCTGACGGTCAAAGTCTCGTAAATCGAGCCGAACACCTGCTCGTAAGCGGTATCGTAAACCTCAGCCCAGCTGGCGTGCGGGTTACATGGCATGGCACCGAGGCTGGTTTTGCTAGCCGATACAGTCAATGGCAACGTTGTGCGCTTCGCGTCACGCGGGCAAGATGCACTCGCCACACCGATGCTCTAAGCTTTTGGCGCTTGGGGCGGCAGCGGCACGAATTCGATGTGATCGACCTCATGCGGGTGGATGACCTTGTTAACCGCCCTGCGAAAATTAGTAAAAGTCCGGCGCTCCGCTTCGACATTAGAGCGCTTGTGCCAATTTCCCCATGGAGGAGGCGACGCATTGAGTAAAATCGTTACCGCCAAGTTGCGCGCTTTGTCCCCGCTAAAGCACAGAGGTCGGGTATGCGCGGCGAATCCCGCCGCGATGTCGGGCCAATGTGCTCATGGGTGGACCATAACCCACACGGGCTGCTCCGGCAAATACGG
>CALGEE010000103.1 GCA_937881525.1 uncultured Sphingomonadales bacterium
AGAGGAAGCTGCAATTTTCTCGCCTGCTAACCCCGCGGTTGCAAATATAATCATGAAGGTAAGGCCGGCGGTTAAACCAATAGCCAGTTCCTGTATCACGAGGGGTATGACCATAAAGGAGGTCAATATTGCAATATCTGGTGGGGCAACCTGGGACATAATAAATGCGCCCAAAGCAAAAGATAATACAATACGAACCTGCAAGGGCAACATGCGTGATCCGAAAAAGGGTGCCGAGATCAAAAATGCGCCGGCCCGCAAATTCATGACCAATACTTGCAAAAGCCAATTCAACAGGTCCTGCATCTGAGCGCCGGGGAGGGCACCAAACGCGATGTCATTCAGCGGTATCACCGACCCACCAAAGCAATTTCTTGAAATATGAACGCGAAATAGTTCGACATTTGTGTCATCATTAGGCCTGAAAGCAGTGCAATTGTGGTCAACACTAAAATCAGTTTTGGCACAAAGCTTAGGGTCATCTCATTGATTGATGTCGCCGCCTGTAAAACGCCAACTAAAAGGCCGATCGCAAGCGCTACACCGAGAACCGGTCCAGCGGTCATAATGATTTGCCAGAAGGCAAGCCGTAAGTACTCTATGTTGCCATCAAATTCCATATTGCCTCACGTCGCTACGAATGTTGCGGCTAAGGAGCCGACCGTAAGAGCCCAACCGTCCACCAACACAAAGAGGAGAAGTTTGAAGGGTAGGGAAACGAGCATTGGTGACAGCATCATCATTCCCAAGGCCATTAGGATTGACGCAATCACCATATCGATGACTAAGAAGGGAAGAAATAGTAAGAACCCAATCTGAAATGCCGTCTTTAATTCGGAGGTTATAAAGGATGGTAACAAGGTCGAAAACGGAATGTCGGCGTTACTTTCGTATCCGTCCGCTCCAGCCATATCGCTAAACATTAGCAGTGTGTCGCTGCGCGTATTCGCCACCATAAAGTCTTTCATCACTGCGGAAGCTTCTGAAATCGCCACTTCTGCCGACATGCTTTCTGACAAGAAGGGAGAGAGGGCTACGTTGTATATCTCAGTTAAAGTTGGCTGCATAATGAACAATGATAAAAACAATGCGATGGCAATGAGCACCTGATTTGGTGGCGTTTGCTGAGTCCCTAATGCCTGACGTAGGATCGACAGAACAATAATGATGCGCGTAAAGGATGTCATACCTAAAACTAGGGATGGCAGCAACGTAACGGCCGTCATGAGCGCCAGTACTTGCAAAGATAGCGAGTATGTTACCTCTCCATCCAGATTTTGTTCGGTCGTGAGAGCTGGCAGACCTCCAAGGTCAAAAGACTGCGAAAATGCCGGTGTGGCCACAGTAAGCAAAACAAGAAGGTAAGGAGCAAGTCTGAGCTTACGCATCAAGTTTCTCCTTGCCTGAAGTGGAGACCGGTAGGATGTTGCTCGTGCCGGTCTTTCCAACACAAAGTAGAAAATTCTCTCCCTTGACCGAGAGTAAATGAAGGTTTTCTCTTGGGCTTAGGCGGAGTGTCTCGACGATCTGCAGGTCACTTTGAATTGGCGTGACCCTGCCGCTCGCAACCAATCTCTTAATGACGATTTGCGCTACGAATAGGGCACCCAGAAATATCAGTATGATTACGATTTGATACGGTTGCACGTCTGACATGATCGCTCCTACTTACCTGAAGTAAAGAAAGCAATTATCGTGCCAAACTAAAGTACCCTTAATAAAATATATAAATATCAGAGTGTTGAATTGTACTGTCTCTAAATGTCAAATTTATGACATTCGAAGCCTTACAATACCTCAACACGTTTTTCAGGCTCTATGATCTCTCCAAAACGGATGCCAAACCGCTCTCCAACCATAACAACTTCGCCCTTAGCAATCATTGTTCCATTAATAAGAATGTCCAACGGATCCCCTGCTAAGCGGTCTAACTCAAGTACTGAGCCCTCGCTTAAACGCAAGAGGTCGCGAATGGTAATCTCAGAACGCCCAACTTCAACGGTCATTTGAACGTCTATATTTTCTAACACACGAAGGTTCTCACTGCCATCGCGGGCAAGTTTCTGATCGATTGGTGCTTCGGAAGAGGAGTTCTCTGACATTCTCAAAACTTTCTATTCGGGGTTGTTGTTTGTGGTAACACGATCGCGCAAATGCAGCGCCGCTTGCGGACCGACCTGGCCAAGTTCGGCCATAAACAGATTTTTGCCCTCCACAAGGACCTTTATTCCACTGTGCACTTGCATCGGAAAGGTGTCACCATTTTGGAGGTTTAGCAAATTTTTCATTGATACTTTTGGCCTTGCCAATTCGGCGGTAACGACCAATGGAATGTTCAAAATCGCACGCTCTAACTTTTGGCGCCACGACATATCTTCTGCCACATGTTCCGATTGTACACGGGATCTCAAAAGTGATGCGATGGGTTTTAAAGTTTGCAGTGGATAAACAATATCGAATGTGGCTGGCTCGCTGCCCGGCAGTTGCACCAGAAATGTGCAGACTATTACAGTGTCACTATTGTCAACAAAGGAGGCAAACTGCATATTTTCCTCGTGACCCTGCACTGCAAATGTCACGGGCATTAGATCCTTCCAGGCAACTTGCAAAGAATCCATTAGACCACTGGTGATGATTTCAATGACGCGCTGTTCTGTTGCCGTAAACTCACCCGGCACACGTCTTATGGGACGCACGGCCGTTCCCCCGTAATAGGAATTTGTCAGCAATGAAATGAAGTTTGGAGCGACGACTAGAAGACTATTTCCGCGCAGTTCATCAATTCGACTTGTTGTTAAGCTCATGAAACTATCTGCGTCAGCAGAGTATTCATCAAAGGTTTTTACTTCCGGTGGAAAGGAGGAAATGCGGGGTTGAATGCGAAGCATGGGTAGAAAAACACTTCGTGCAAAGCGACAGAAACGTTCGTTTATCATGCGCAATGCATAGTAATCACCGAGCAACGATAAATCGTCAGAGCCGAAGGAAAATGGCTTAATGTCAACTTCCTCACCCATTGAAACAATGCTGGAACCCTCGCCATTACCGTCAAGACCGTCGATAAGCGCGTTCACTTCTTCAGAAGTTAATTTTTTCGATGAGGCCATAATTTACAGATACCTTATTGCAAGACGAAAGATGTGAAGTGCACGCTATCAATACCACCGAAACCCTCGAGCTGTTCAAGTTTAGCGTTGATTGCTTCAACTATACGAGCTGCCAATGCGTCACGTCCAATCTTTCCTTTAACGTCCTCTTCGGTAAAGTCACTGACCGTTCCTAATACTTCCGAGCGAAGTGCAAGCTGATGCAATTCAACATTCTCTATCACTGTTTCGTCATATTGTGTCGAAATTCCAACGCCCAACTGTAGAAACTTGCGCGAGTCCTTAAGGTTCGATGTAAAGTTACCTTCAAATTCAAAATAAGATGTCACAAATGTGTCAGCTTTCGGAGTTTCTTTTTTGTTGAGTGCAGGCTCTTCGCCTTCCGTTTCGCCTTCTGCTGCCTCATCTTCGGGCAGTTGACCGCTTTCCTTTAATTTTCTTTCTATGATCTGCTCAATTTCAGCACTTGGAGTAGCACCATTCCCGCCAAACATAAAAAAGCCAGCGCCTAAACCGACGCCTACCAGCAAGAGGCCGCCAAGAACCAACCCGATAATTTTTACCAGGCCACCTTTTTTCTTTGGTTCATCTGTCTCTTGATCTGCCATCATATATCTCCTGATACTTACGCAATAACGTTTACGGTGCCATTGTGGCTTTCACCAGTGTGTTTGGAATTGGCTCCGGTCTCCGTATCTCTGTTTTTGGTACCGCCTGGCGTTGACTGCTGTTTTTGCCGGGGATGTTGGCCGAGGCCCTGTCCTAAGCCGCCTTCAGAGGAGGCTGACAAGCTGGATAATTTGAATCCCGCCGCGTCTAACATCTGCGCCAATCTGTCTTCAGCGCCAATTAGGACGCGAGATGCCGCGCTTGTTTCTGTGACGATACGAACTTGTGCTTCATCACCTTTAAACTCAAGACTTATGTGCATATCACCTAAGTTTTTTGGCCTTAAGGAAAGCTCAAGTTTGCCCTCTCCATTGCTGGACAGTTTTTCTATTTGCGCAACCAACCGCTGACCCCATTGCGCGTCACGCGTATTTAACACCAATGCAGATGCGAAGGTTTGAGGACGCTCTCCACCGGTTTGAGTGGCAAGTTCTTTGACATTTTGTGACATATTTCGGTCACCGAGGGACTCGAATGTCGTGGGGGTTGGTGCAGCTCCCTGTGGCTGCGAGTCGACGCGTGTAAGAGTGATTGAGTTCGTATTTTGCTCTATTTTTGCCACAGACTCTGGCTGAATGTGAGTTTCACTACGCACTGAGCCGTGCGTGACTTTTGGCTCGGAATCGATTTTCAAACTAAAGACTTGCCGTTCACCGTTTTTGACCTCTTTGGATGCCAGGTTTGCTGGCGCCGCCGCCGCATCTATGGCCCCATTCTCTGATCTCGCGTCAGGAATTGCCTCGCTGCGAATAGGGGCTGTGTTTAATGGTTGCTCGGACTTAACGGATTGTGTTGAGGTGTTATTTTTCTGCTTTAGTGTGTTGGTATTCGTGAGGTGTTTTACGGGCGGAATAACCGTTTCTGTCCGGCCCGACTCGGGCGTCATGGGTTTGTTGGTGATATCAAATTTCGCATCTGGGGGGACGCGTGACGGTGCCGCTTCCACCACCTCCTTTATTTGCATTTGAGGTGGTTTGACTGCCTCTGGAGCTTTGAGATCCGGATCTGTTTCTGCCATAATGTTTGGGATAATACCTGGTTTCGCCATGACTTTAGAGTCGTTTTTCGTGGCATCATCGGGCAGAGTTAATGGCTGCTTGGGATCTTTGATATATTCGGGGGTGTCCAGAATGTGTGGGGTGGCGACGGGCGCCTCTATTGTTGGAGATGATTCCGTCAACGCAGCGTTATCCTCAGGTTCAAGGCGCATCGCATCGAGTTGCTCGGTTGGATTTGGTTCCGAATTATACTGCGGCTCGGTGGCCGGGGTGACCAAGCTAATTTCAGCATCGGCCTCAGTCTTAAGTTTAGGATTATCCGCGGCAATAGGAGCGATGTGCAGATTTGCAGTTGCCTTGGGTTGCGGCATAATAGTCAGTTCGACTTCAGGCGTCTCCGCCAGATCCAACAGCTTGGCAGGTTGCTCTTGCAAAATGGGCTGTGCGGCATCGCTCTTGGCTGATGTCTCCATGCTTGGCATAGAAAGATCAGGCAATATCTCCGCATCTAGGATTGGATCGACGGGGTGGTGAGGGATGGTTCCGGGAACCTCAATTTCATCGATAGGCGGTGTCCAGGAAAATTTCGCCGCGGGCTGCGTAAGGACCGGTTCACGGTTCTCAAGTGCTGCCTCAACTTGAGACAGATCAGATTGAACGCTATTTTCTAAGACAGTTGCGAATTGTTGCCCGCCGTGGGGTGTAACCGCACCGCTGCCCAGGACATTTAACACGCCCTTCAGCGGTTTAGGACCGTCCAGATTTAGACCAAGGTCATTCATTTCGCGACTTTCCCGTTAAAGCGTCACAGTAAGATAGCAAATTTGATGCCAACTTATCTAAAAACGCCGGCTAAGAGGTTTGGACGGCATTAAAGTTTCAGCACGTTGGTCGTTGTCGAGGGCTACGGCCTTGCGATGTTCAAGCGCTTTATCGGCGATAATCCGTTCTTTATTCTTATTTTGTGCCAATAAATTTCGATTGGTGACAATTTCTTGACCAAGAAACTCCAATCTATTGGCGGTAAATTCTTGTTGGCGTGCCATTTCGCGACCGTACCAGGCTTTAGATCTCAATGTTTGGACGCTTTGTGGCCCCGGTTCGAGCTGGTTTTCTTCTACCATTCTCGCGAGTTTTTGATCGAGATCGCGCAGGACGTCCTGATCGCTGATTAATTCGTTAAGCACCTCGGCCTTGCGGCGCAGTTCGATGTTTTCGCGCTTGACCATCAACTCATACAGGCGGGCTTTGCGTGACATCTTATTCAGCCATTAGGTCAATAAGAGTCTGTTTGCAGGCGGTATAATCGGCAGCTTCATTTGCTTGTTGTGCAACATAGGCTGTAATTTGCGGCCATAAGGCAATGGCAAGATCCAGTTCTGGATCCTGCCCAGCGGCATAGCCGCCCATCAACATCAAGTCCCGATTTTCCAGGTAAAGGTAGACCAAACGTTTGAATTTCTGTGCCGCCTTTTGATGCTGGGTATCGGTAATTTCATTCATGACGCGGCTGACTGAGGTGGTGAGATCAATCGCGGGGTAAATGCCCAATTGGGTTTGTTTGCGCGATAGAACGATATGCCCGTCTAATATTGCTCGGGCTGTATCCACCACTGGATCATTGGTGGTATCGTCTCCATCGGCCAGAACGGTGTAAATTGAGGTTATGG
>CALGEE010000104.1 GCA_937881525.1 uncultured Sphingomonadales bacterium
CATGCCGCAAATGGCGTCGACATTGCCCTTGAATGCACGGGCTTCTTCACGGATCGCGCAAGCGCCGAGAAGCATCTGGCGGCAGGTGCAAAGCGTGTCCTGATTTCTGCGCCGGGCAAAAATGTCGACAAAACGGTCGTCTTTGGCGTTAATCACGACGTGTTGACCGCTGCTGACGTGATCGTTTCCAACGCAAGCTGCACCACCAACTGCTTGGCGCCAATGGCGAAGGTGCTGAACGACGCGATTGGTATCGAACGCGGGCTGATGACTACAATCCACAGCTACACCAACGATCAGAAGATCCTTGACCAGATACACGAGGACATGCGCCGCGCACGTGCCGCGGCTATGTCGATGATCCCGACAACAACCGGCGCAGCGCGCGCCGTTGGTGAAGTCATGCCAGAGCTGAAAGGCAAATTGGACGGTTCTGCCATTCGCGTGCCAACGCCCAATGTCAGCATCGTGGACCTGACCTTCACGCCAAAGCGTGACACGAGCGTGGAGGAGGTTAATGCTTTACTAAAGGCTGCATCAGAAGGAACTCTGAAGGGCGTGCTGGCCTATTCGGACGAGCCTTTGGTCTCGATCGATTATAATCACTGCCCGGCAAGCTCGACCATCGATAGCCTTGAAACTGCGGTAATCGACGGCAAGTTGGTGCGCGTGTTGAGTTGGTATGACAATGAATGGGGTTTCTCCAACCGCATGGTCGACACCGCCGGCGTCATCGGCAAACTGCTGTAAGGAGCTGAATGATGGCATTTCGCACGCTTGACGATCTTGGGGACATCAAGGGTAAACGGGGACTTGTCCGCGTTGACCTGAATGTACCCATGGCCGACGGGCGTGTTACGGATGAAACGCGCATGCGTGCGTTGTTGCCGACGGTGCTAGAACTGGCTGATAAGGGCGCCAAGGTCCTGTTGCTCGCACATTTCGGGCGTCCCAAGGGTGCCAAGCATAGCGAAATGTCAGTGTCGATGGTGCTTGATGCCTTGCAAGAGGTGGTTGGCCGCGAAATCATGTTCGTACCGGAAGTTGCGGGCGATGTTGTGGCGCAATCGGTGGGTATATTGGCAGATGGTGACATCGCGCTTCTCGAAAATACCCGTTTTTGGGCTGGTGAAGAAAAGAATGATCCTGAACTTGCCCGCGCCGTTGCCGCGAACGGCGACTTCTACGTCAATGACGCATTTTCGGCGGCACACCGTGCGCACATGTCGACCGAAGGGTTGGCACATATCCTGCCGGCCTATGCTGGTCGTTCGATGGAAGCCGAGTTAAAAGCGTTGGAAGCGGCGCTTGGTTCGCCAGAGCATCCTGTGGCAGCCGTAGTTGGCGGCGCAAAGGTCTCTACAAAGCTCGATGTGTTGAACAATCTAGTCAAACAAGTCGACCATCTGATTATTGGCGGCGGCATGGCGAATACCTTTTTGGCCGCACGCGGTGTGCATGTCGGGAAGTCTTTGTGCGAGCACGATCTTGCCGACCAAGCCAATGCCATCATGGACGCAGCGGACGCCGCTGGCTGCACCGTGCATTTGCCGTATGACGTCGTGACGTCACGCGAATTCCGCGCAAATTCTCCGGTACGGACAGTGAATGTCCACGAGGTCGCTGCTGATGAGATGATCCTCGATGTAGGGCCTGCCGCTGTTGAGGCGCTTGCGGATGTACTGAAAAATTGCCGCACATTGGTTTGGAATGGTCCATTGG
>CALGEE010000105.1 GCA_937881525.1 uncultured Sphingomonadales bacterium
CCCTCACCAAGCGCTTGCCATGAAAACACCCGCTCAGGCATATGCATTAGCGGCATAAACTGTGCAGATTCCGCTGGGTCAATACAGTGACAATGCCGGGGATGCGGACAAAAACTTGGACTGTTTTTACGTCATAAGTCCTAGGCTTTTACGGTATTCGATTGGGCTTCGACCGCCAAGAGACATCTTGATACGCGTTTCGTTATACCAGCGGATGTAGGCGTCAACCTCGTCAATAAACTGGGCTGCGGTGAGGGCCCGCCAATCACGAGGATAGAAGAACTCAGTCTTCAGGCGCCCGAAGAAGCCTTCGCATGCGGCATTGTCTTGCGAGCTCGCCTTTCGTGACATCGAACGAACGAGCTTTGCTGCGTCGATACGTTTCAGCCAGCCAGGCCAGCGATAGTGGCCTCCGCGATCGCTGTGGATTATCGGCCGCGCTTCGCTGTCAGCGATGGTCTCAACCGCTGCATCAAGCATGGTGTTTACGAGATCGGCGTCCGGTTTGGTCCCGATGGCCCAACTGATGACGAGGCCGTCGAAGCAATCGATGATAGGAGACAGATAGACCTTTCCCGCGCGGATGTGGAACTCGGTGATATCAGTTAGCCATTTCTCGTTGGGCGCGGAAGCCTGGAAGTCACGCTTGATTATGTTCTCGGGCGCAGGGCTAATCTCGCCCAGATATGAGCTGTAACGCCGCCGCTTGGGCTTTGGGACGACCAAAGCTTCCTGCTTCATCAGGCGCCGCACCACTTTCTCGGAGATCGAGATAGAGTGCCGCGTCATACATGCTCTGAGGCGCCGGTAGCCATAGCAGCGATGGTTGCTTTCAAAGGCCTCCTTCATGGTGTGGCAAACAGGAATATACTTATCTTCCAGTGTTATACGAGCGCGGTGGTAGAAGTAAGAGCTACGCGCGAGACCCAGCCGGGCCAACAGCGCCGGTGCCTTATACCGATTTTTCAGGGCGACGATCAGCATGGTTTTTTCCCGATTGCTCAGGCCCTGCAGATCGCCGCCAAGATCCTTTTTTATCAATTCACTCGCTGTCTTGAGCAGATCATGCTCAATCTGGAGTTCGCGGATGTCGCGCTGCAGGGCTTCACGCTGACGTTCCAATTCTTCGACCTCTGGAATCAAGGAAGCACTTTTCTTGCGTTTCATTGTGGCAGGAGCCTCCGAGCCAAGGAGTTGATTTTTCCAAGCATACAGCGTCGGCCTGCTAACTCCGACCTTTTCTGCCAAAGCCTGCGCACTTTCTTGACGACTATAAAGTCCAACCACAGCAGCTTTCTTCACGGCGTCAGAGTGATTTCCTGCTCCATATGCCCCGGTGAAAACCGTCCCGGTCTCAGGAAAGGCCTCGCGCACCCAGGCAGTCAGCGTGGCCCGGCCAGGATAGCCTAAGGCACGCAGCGTCCATGAAATGCAGCACCCTTGGCTGGCATAATGCTCTAACGCCACCCGCCTTTGTGCCGCCGAGAATTTAGGCGGGCGCGGCACTGAACGTATCGGCAAATCCTGCCGACGCTCATATTCTCGATGCCAGCCCTTCAAGGCATTCTTCGTTGGATACCCCAACTCACGGATGGTGGCCCGCACGCGCTTGCCGAGCTTGATATAAAGCTCAACCGCGCGCATTCGTTCTTCGTAGCTATACATGAACTATCTCCAAGATAGTCCAAGTTTTCGTCCGCACCCCCGCCGGGTCAATTCTCAGTGGCAATCAACACGGATGTGCTTAAGCAGGCGGCCCAAGCCAGTGGATTTCCTAAGCCTCACAACATCGAGGT
>CALGEE010000106.1 GCA_937881525.1 uncultured Sphingomonadales bacterium
CAGCGCCAAGACGGCGTCCTTATACTCCGCCATCCCGAACCAGCGAAACTGATGGGGCTCCTTGTGACCGAGGTCCTTCAGAACCAAGCCGCTGCGCACCCTGATCGAGTTTTCCTCAAACAGCGATCTAAAGATGGCTGGGCCTCGATAAGTTATCGTGATTTTCTGGATAAAGTAAATGTCCTTGGCGAGGGCTTGATCGCGCGCGGGCTCTTGCTGGGAGTCGTTGTGATCGTCGCCACAGAAAACAGTATTGAAACTGCCCTCTTGAGCATGGCCGTCATGACGGCGGGAGGTGTTGTCGCGCCTATTGCTCCTCAAATGCTGGCGGGCAACGCGCTTGACGTGCGAAAGGCTTGCGCGACGCTGGACGCCTTTGCAATCGTTTGCGACAAGCCAATAGCTACTCTGGAAGCGCCTGTCAGCGTATCGATTTCAATAAATGAAAAAGCCGATGGCTGGATTGATCTGACGGATCTTGAAAATTTCGGGAAAGGCCGTTCTGAACTCCACCACCGATCTGCCTCGCTTACGGCAGATTCGCCCGCGAAGATCCTCTTCACTTCGGGTTCCACGGGCTACCCTAAGCCGGTTATCAACACCCATGGAATGCTCAGCGCTGCGCAGGATATTTCGCGCCAGCTTTTTACACAGCTCAAAGCCGAGGGTGATGAAGTTTACCGCCTTACGGACTGGCTCCCCTGGCATCACACCTATGGGGGCAACTCAAATTTCAACGGTGTCCTCTGGCAGGCGGGGATGTTGGTGATTGACCCGGGCAAGCCGGCGCCGGGTTTGTTCGCGCAAACCGTCCTGTCGCTCAAGGCGGAGCCGCCAAGCGTCTATATCGGTGTGCCTGCGTCTTTCGCCATGCTTGCTGCAGAACTTGAAGCCGATGACGAATTTGCAACCGACTTCTTTGGTAAGGTACGGGCGCTCGTTAGCGGCGGTGCTGCTCTCGCGCCATCACTCAAAGAACGGCTGCAGGCACTCTCCTATCGCGCGACAGGACGACCTGTTCTGATTGGTGGCGGTTACGGGATGACCGAAACCTGCGCCATGATTACGCAAATCTACTGGCAAGGGGCAGCACCGGATACGCTTGGTCTTCCGCCTCCCGGAATCGAACTCAAACTCGTACCATACGACGAGACGCGATTCGAGTGCAGGGTTCGCGGCCCGAACGTCACTCCGGGATACTTCAGTCTGCAAGGGCCCGACGCAGCAGATATGTTTGACGACGAGCATTTTTTTATCACAGGCGATACGCTGTCTTTCGTCGATCCCGAGAAGCCCGAAGAGGGACTGGTGTTCGCGGGCCGCGTAAAGGAAGAATTCAAACTTGCGACAGGCACCTGGGTTCGCGTTGGACAAATGCGCGTTGAGCTTCTAGACGCGCTCACGCCACTCGTCAAGGATGCGGTGATTGTCGGCGAGAACCGGGACGACGTGCGTGCCTTGCTTTGGCTAGAAGATGAGGTTGCCATAGATGATGTACACGAACGAATTGCTTGGCTCGGCAAGAAAGCCCGCGGCCAGTCCAAGCGCCTTGCCGCGGCCGCAGCCCTCCAGACGCCGCCCGATCCAGCTCGTGGAGAGCTGACGGCAAAGGGAACCCTCAATCAAATCCGCTTGCGTCAAAATCGGATTCACGAAATTTCCGCGCTTTATGCTATCCCAGTCTCAGATACGGTTAACAAATGAACCTGCCCCATATGTACAAGCCCGACCTTGAAGCGGTTGAAGTTTCAATGGGCATCGTCAACTGTTGCGCTAGCCCCGAAGCGTCATGGCCTGCTCGTTTAGGGCTAGGAGCTGCACATCGATTGGCTGACAGAATTTCAGACAAACCAGACCATCTCAATCTCCGGAACAAATAGATTATGGCAAATACTAAATCTACACCCTCACCGAGCTCGACAAAGCCGACATCGAAAAGCGACCTCGCATTGCGGTCACGGCTCACCCTCGCCGACCAGATCGCGGATGAGTTGGGTTGGAAAATTGCAACGCGAGAGATCCCCCCAGGGCAGAGAGTTCGCGAAGTCGATATTACAGAACGTTTTGATGTAAGCCGCCCGCTGGTTCGAGAGGTGCTTCAACGACTGGAAGTGGAAGGTTTGGTGGAGATCGTGTCATGGAAAGGCGCGCGCGTACCTGTTCTTACGGCGACTCAACTATCAGACCTCTTCGAACTGTTCTCGCTGACTTTCGGCTTCACATGCAAGCATGCCGCATCCCGGGCAACAGAAAGCCAACTACGGATGGTCGCAAATGCGGTCACGAAACTCGAAGAAATGGCCGCCAGGCAGGGCACAACGGCCGAGGAATATGAGCGAGGCCGGGTCTACAGTCACCGCCTTCTCGACGGTTGCCTTGGGGAGCTCTCTGACATGGTCCGAACAAGACCTGTGCTACGAAGAATACGCCACCAGTTTGCCATCGATTCTGCAGCCAGCCCTGAACTGCGCAGAATATCAGCGAAACGCTGGCGTACGCTGCTGAAGCATCTAGAAGATCGCGATGCTGTTGGAGCAGAAGCGCAAGCTCGAAGCATGGTTCTGTCCACGCGCGATATCGGGCTTGAGGCGCATAGAAAGACAGTAGCTGCAACAGATGGGCTCTGAGCCCATCAAAACCGAGGCGGCGCTTCGTTAATCCTACCCGGCCGACGTCGCTTACTCTTCAAAATTTTGTCTACTTCACATCGCTATCTGGCAGAAGCGCCACGCGGCTGGGTGGGGCCTGCCCCAAGTTTACCGCTCGCTTATCTTGATATTGACAGCGGGAACAGAGAAACGCTTACAGTACTTGCTGTTGCGCAACCGCTCGGAATGTTATCGGTATCGATTTAGTCAGGATGGGGTCTGGGCGAGCCGCGCTCAAGCTCACAATGAACCGGAACCGAGCTGATACCGACGACATTCTTGAGGCGCCAGCGCGTTTGAAGCGCGGAGGTCACATGAACTTCTTACGTACGCCAGATATCAGGTTCACCAATCTGACTGACTATCCGTTGGTCCAAACTATCTGAGCGCTCTCGGTGCCGAGCCAAGCCTGCGAATGCATTACCTTGACGAAGGACGTAAGGATGCGGCCCATACTTTTCTGTGTTTGCATGGCCAGCCCACCTGGTCTTATCTCTATCGAAAAATGATACCCGTCTTCGTAGCGGCCGGACATCGTGTGGTTGCGCCGGATTTGTTCGGATTCGGCAAGTCGGACAAACCTACGGACGAAACGACCTACACATTCGATTTCCATCGACAGTCGCTGGTCTCGTTCATTGAGGCTTTGGACTTGCGCAACATCACTCTGGTTTGCCAGGATTGGGGCGGAATTCTGGAGCTGACAATTCCGCCAGATATGCCCGATCGGTTTCACCGCCTGATCGCTATGAACACGACCATTCCTCTTGGCGAATCCGAAGGAGCGGGCTTCGACAGCTGGCGGACCTATAACCGATCTCAATATGACCTTGATATCGGTGCACTGATGATGCGCGCTACCCCCGGACTGCGTCGTGATGAGGCCGATGCCTATGACGCACCTTTCCCTGACCGGAGCTACAAGGCGGGCGTAAGAAGATTTCCGGAACTAGTAATGACCAATCCTGGGATGCCTGGAGTGGAAACTGCCAAACGATCTGCAAAATGGTGGCGCGAATCCTGGGCGGGACAATCGTTTATGGCCATCGGCGTCCAAGATCCGGTGCTGGGTCCCAAGACGATGGAAAGGCTTCGCGCGACAATCTACCGGTGTCCACCACCACTCGAAATCGCCGAGGCGGGGCATTTCGTTCAGGAGCAAGGCGCAAAAATCGCTCTGGCAGCACTTTCAGCTTTTCGAGAATGATTGCGGCCTCAGGACGCTTGCAACTTCTTGGCAAGAGGAGCGGTTTTTGTTTCCAAAGTGCCAGTCGCTTGAACATCGAACTGCTGCGCAAGTTCGGCGACGGTCTGTTCACGGTGGACGGCGACAAGGACTGACCTGAGACCCAAAAACTCCCTCGTTCATAACTGGAAAAATCGTCTGTATCATCCCTGGCTGGGAGGAGCAGTGAGCCATGAAGGCATCAAAGTTGTCGGACGCCCAGAAGGCGTTCAT
>CALGEE010000107.1 GCA_937881525.1 uncultured Sphingomonadales bacterium
CTCCCTTTGGCGCCATCGGACGGCCCTTGAGATAAGCAAAAGTGGTGTCGTCAGGCGCTACGAGACCAGCGCGCGCGCCATGTTCAATCGCCATGTTGGAAATGGTCAACCGACCCTCAATGCTGAGCGCGCGAATAACAGCGCCTGTATATTCGATAACATGGCCGGTTCCGCCCGATGCGCCCAATACGCCCGTGATGTGGAGCACAACGTCTTTGGCGGATACGCCCGGCCCAAGTTCACCTTCGACGCGGACTTCCATCGACTTTGATCGCGTCAGTTGAAGCGTTTGGGTTGCAAGTACATGCTCGACCTCGGATGTGCCTATGCCAAAGGCCAAAGCCCCAAGGCCGCCGTGGCAGGCAGTATGGCTGTCGCCGCATACAATCGTAGTACCGGGCAGCGAGAAACCTTGTTCTGGTCCGACAACATGGACGATGCCCTGCTTAATGTCGGTAGCGTTGATATAGGCAATGCCAAACTCCGGCGCGTTGCGTTCCAACGCTTCCAATTGCTGCGCGCTTTCGGGATCGGCGATCGGCACATGCTGGCCATCGCTGTCCAAACGCGCGGTAGTGGGTAGATTGTGATCGGGCACGGCAAGCGTAAGATCGGGTCGCCGCACGCGCCGTCCAGCAACGCGAAGGCCTTCAAAGGCTTGCGGGCTGGTGACTTCGTGGACAAGATGGCGGTCGATGAAAATCAGGCACGTCCCGTCATCCCGTTGTTCCACGACATGGGCGTTCCAGATTTTTTCATAAAGTGTTTGCGAAGTTGGCATAATTAGAATGACATAGAAGCGATTGCAGCGAAATCAAGTGAGGCGTCGCTGCTTGCACTTCAAAGATGCAAACTTTACGTCTATTAGGTGTTCCATGAGCATAATCAGCATCATCCTTATCGTGCTTGCAACGGTATTCGTTATGGAGTGGGTCGCGTGGTCCAGCCATAAATACATCATGCATGGATGGGGTTGGGGATGGCACCGTGACCATCACGAACCGCATAACAACGCACTGGAAAAGAACGATCTTTACGGCATTGTCGGTGCAGTGACGAGCATATCATTGTTCATGATAGGCAGCCCTCTTATACTGGGCGACAACGCGTGGGCGCCTGCAACATGGATCGGCTTGGGCGTCATGTTTTACGGCATCGTCTACACCGTAGTGCACGATGGCCTCGTGCATCAACGCTATTTTAAATATGTCCCGCGCCGGGGCTATGCAAAACGTTTGGTGCAGGCGCACAAGCTGCACCACGCCACGATCGGCAAGGAAGGCGGCGTCAGCTTCGGATTTGTATTCGCGCGAGACCCAGCCAAATTAAAAGCGGATCTTAAGAAGCAGCGCGCGGCAGGGACTGCCATCGTGCGCGATGCCGCCATTGAAGCCTAGTTTTCAGGCTTACGCCAAATCCAGCTGAGACAGATTACGGCGACGCCCAAGGGAATCAGCGACAAAGGCATTGCCATCGCGGCAAATGAAATGGCTATGCTTACGCCAAAGGCCATGGTCGCCGACCATTTTGCCCGTCTACTAATCACGCCCTTTTCCCGCCACGCAACCAAATGGTGCCCGAATCGCGGATGAGCCATCAATCGCGCCTCAAGCGCCGGGCTGCTGCGTGCGAAACAAAATGCGGCCAATATCATAAACGGGACGGTCGGCAGCAAAGGTAGGAAAATGCCTATCGTGCCGAGCGCTACCGCCAGCAGTCCCGCGGACAGATACAGTTGGCGCTTTATCAATATTGGTGAACTGCTTTGGTAACATAATAGCTGTCGAGACCTTCGGGGCCGCCTTCGCTGCCAAAACCCGATTCCTTCACCCCGCCAAATGGCGCGTCGGGCATCGAAATAACGAAACTGTTGAGGCCAACCATGCCTGTGTCCAGCGCATCGGCAACAAGGTTTGCCTGCCGCGCATTCTCCGTGAAAGCATAAGCCGCAAGGCCGAAGGGCAGGCGGTTGGCTTGCGCGATGGCTTCATCAAAGGTCTTGAATGGCCGCATCAAAGCTACCGGACCAAAAGGCTCGTCGTCCATGACTTTTGCTGACATCGGCACGTCAGACAATACCGTCGGTGCGAAGAAAAAGCCTTGGTCCCCGCGTGCCCCGCCGGTCAGCAGCTTCGCGCCTTTCGAGGTTGCATCGTCCACCAGTGCCGCAATTGCCGTTGGCCGACGTCCATTGGCCAGCGGCCCCATGACCGTGCCTGCATCGAGACCATTACCAACTTGGACCTTTTTCGTAAGTTCAGCAAAGCCAGCTACAAAGCGGTCATATACGCCTTCTTGCACATAAAAGCGGGTGGGCGAAATGCACACTTGGCCTGCGTTCCGGAACTTGGTCGTTGCGGACAACGTGATTGCCTTTTCCAGGTCGCAATCATCGAAAATGAGCACGGGCGCATGTCCACCCAATTCCATTGTAGTGCGCTTTACACCATCGGCTGCAAGCTTGAGCAAATGCTTGCCAACGGGGACGGAACCAGTGAAGCTGACTTTGCGAATGATGGGAGAGGCAATCAGGTGGCGGCTGACCATGTCCGGCACGCCGTAGACGAGCTGCGCGACATTACCGGGGACGCCGCCATCAATGACGCACTGCATGATCGCGCTGGTGCTTGCGGGCGTTTCTTCGGGCGGCTTTGCGATGATTGAACATCCCGCCGCAAGCGCAGCCGCCATTTTTTTACACATCAGATTTACGGGGAAGTTCCAGGGCGAGAACGCTGCCACCGGGCCAACCGGCTGCTTCAAAACCAACGCGCGCTGTCCCGTTGGTCGGACAAGAACACGGCCATAGCTGCGCTTGGCTTCCTCGGCGAAATAGTCGAACTGCGCGGCGCAGGAAAGCACCTCGGTGCGGGCTTCGGCAAGCGGCTTGCCTTGCTCAGTGGTCAGCAGAACGGCAATTACGTCAGCGCGTTCGCGAATGTGATCAGCAACCTTGCGCAAGATTGCCGCGCGGGCGTTGACGTCCACAGTACGCCAATGCGCAAATCCCTTTGCCGTTGCAGCAAGAGCCTCGTCAAGGTCGACTGCAGTTGCTAGCGGTAATGCCGCCAGCGTCTCTCCTGTCGCGGGGTTGATTACATTATGGCAATCGCGGCCTTCGCCCGTGCGCCAACTACCGTCAATATAAAGACCCAAGTCAGTGGTATAGCTCATCGGTTTTCCTGCAAAACTTATATGTTTTGCATGTAGGCGTCACGTTGAGGGTTTGGAACCCCTTGCAAGGCGTAAAAGCCAGAAAACCGGAAGGCCGATGAGCAATAACGCAACGCCCCAGATCAATGCTTCGGTGCCTGCGCCATAAATCGTCCAGCAGGAATATAAAGCCGCAAGGAACAGAATGATCTTAAATCCTGCGCCGACTTTCAATGCCCCTGTCTGGATAAGCCGGAATGCCGCCGCCGCACAGCCGAAATACATGACGAGCACGATGGCGGTGGTGAGCACTATCAGGAATTCAAACATCGATGCCATGGACCGGCTGCTGTTCATCAGGATGACGAGGGTCAATAGACTGGTGGAGAATACATGGGCATTGCGTGGCGTGCCATTTGCGGCGGCTTTGCCCATGAATTCCGGGAACAGACCATCGCGTGCCAGGGCGGCCGGCAGTTCGGCTTGGCACATGATCCACCCGTTTAATGCACCAAGCGCACTGATTGCGCCAATCGCGGCGATCGCCGTGCCGGCATTGGTGCCGGCATAGATATTCACGAAATCGGCAAATGGCGCGGCTGACGCGCTGGTGATCGCGGCGGGCAGCATCAGGACAACTGCCGAGCAGACCAAGATATATATGCCACCAGCACCGGCCGTTCCAAACAAGGTGGCCCGGTTGATGGTGCGTTCGGGGTCTTGCACTTTATCAGCTGGCACGGTTGCGAGTTCAAGGCCAAGCATCGCCCATAAGGTCAATATGGTGGCCGTCGAAATGCTTGCTGTAGAGATATCTGCCGTATCAAAAGTGCGAACAAGCCCTGTGCCTTGCGTTGCCAGCACATAAGCTGCAAGGCCAATGACTGCGGCGAGGGGGAGCAACTTTGCAATGGTCCAAACAATCTGCACTTGCCCTGCCAATTTGGTTCCGCGGATGTTGATTAGCGTGAATGCCCAGACGATGGCTATGGTGATGGCGGCGGATACGCCGTGCGTACCGACAATCGGAAACAGCTGGCTAAGATAGCTTACGGCCGCCGTCGCGATTGCCGCATTGCCGACCCACATTGAAATCCAATATGCCCAAGCAATCGCAAAGCCCGCGCCATCGCCAAAAGCGGCACGGGTGTAGGCGTAAGGTCCGCCTGCCTTTGGTAAAGCCTTGCTGAGCGTGCCAAAGACCGAGGCAACGCACAAAGCGCCGGATACAGTGATCAACCATCCGATGACCGAATTCCATCCCAAGGGCGCAAGGCTTGCAGGCAGCAGAAATACGCCTGATCCGATCATGCTGCCCATGACCAATGCGAGCGCCATCCAGAATCCCATCGGACGCCCTGTTGCGGCTGTATTTTCCTGCACTTAAAATCCCCCGTTCCGCGCAAGCTTGCATGGAACAGGTGCAAAAGCCAATCTTTGTTTCACGCCCCAACAGCGCTGGCGTGCGCAGTTCGCCCGGCAGCTAACGAGTTACAACCTCAAACAGGCCAAGGGCGGCATAGTCTTGCGACGATCGATCCTCGACAAGGGTCATATGTCCCCTGAACGCCTTGCCACCCCATACGCGATTGCGCAGCAAAATGCTTCCAAAGCAGGACATATTATGTCAGCGATGGCCAATGGATATTGCGGGTCAGACAGGTGACGTCATGATACGGATGGCGCAGGGCTCGGATGCCGATGCGATTGCGCAGATTTATGCATATCATGTGCTTAACGGCACGGCCAGTTTTGACATTGTGCCGCGAACTTCTGTCGAAACAGAACAGAAAATCGCAGATATTTTATCCAAAGGGTGGCCGTTCCTGATCGCCGAACGCGATAACAGGATATTGGGATATGCCTATGCTACGGCCTTTCGTGACAGGCCAGCTTATGGCTTTACCTGCGAAGATTCCATCTATGTTGATCCGGATTTTGTGGGGCAGGGTGTGGGTGCAAAGTTGTTGCGCGCATTGATGGTGCAGGCAACGCAATGCGGCTTCCGTCAGATGGTTGCCGTCATAGGCGGGGCGGAACCTGCTTCGGTAAAACTGCACAGTAAGTTGGGTTTTACGCAGTCCGGACGAATGCGGTCCGTTGGTCGAAAGTTCGGCCGCTGGCTTGACAGCGTCTACATGCAGGCAGAACTTGGTGAAGCAGATCGGGCAGTGCCGGCGCGGGAACCTGCCTAACGGGTTATGTTGATTAACAAAGGTGCGCCGTTGCCGCACGCTAAGGAGAGAGAAAATATGGCAGAGTTTGAATTGGTCGCAGACGGCCTTCGCTTCCCTGAAGGACCGGTAGTCATGCCCGACGGCAGCGTCATTCTGGTGGAAATCGCCGAAGGACAAATCACCCGCGTGCACGCCGACGGAAGCAAGACAGTCATTGCAAAGCCTGGCGGAGGACCAAATGGCTTGGCGATTGGCCCGGATGGTAAGCTATATTGCTGCAACAACGGCGGGTTTGAGTATATGGAAGCCAATGGCTTTCTTGCGCCGCATGGCATTGCGCAGGATTATTCAGGTGGGCGGATTGAACGGATCGATATCGACACCGGTGAGGTCGAGATACTTTATAAGTCCGGCGACCATGGTTGCAGCCTGCGTGGCCCGAACGATATCGTGTTTGATGCGCATGGCGGCTTCTGGTTCACCGACCACGGCAAGATTGATTACGCCAAACGCAGCCATGACGTTGTGGGCATCTTTTATGCAAAAGCAGACGGTAGCTATTTGGAAGAAGTGATCTTCCCATCCAACAATCCCAATGGCGTTGGCCTGTCCCCCGATGGTAAGACATTATATGCTGCAGAAACCTATACCTGCCGCCTGATGAAGTTCAACATCACTGCGCCTGGCAAGGTCGCCGGCGATGTGGGCCCTGGCGGCCCCGGTATTCCGTTATACCGCCCGGCTGGATATAAATTCTTCGACAGCCTCGGGGTGGAGGCCAGCGGCAATATTTGCGTCGCCACTATCGGCGAATGCGGTATTAGCGTTATTTCGTCCGATGGGGAGTTGGTCGAATTTGTCGCGACCGATGATATATTCACCACCAACATTGCGTG